>JASHTN010000396.1 GCA_030040525.1 Gammaproteobacteria bacterium
CCGCCGGCATTGCCGCTGCCGCCCGGCTGACCCGCATCGGGGCTGCCCGTCTGGCCGCCGCCGATGCGCTTGCTCAGGTCGCTGTACAGATCGTGCTGCTCCTTGCGCATCTCGGCGTTCTCGTGCTCGAGCTCATCGATCCGCCCGCGCAGCTGCCGCACTTCGGCCTGCAGCTGCTCTACGTGCTGTGACATCTCGACCATGCTCTGGCTCTCGCGTTCGACGCGCGTCTCGCGCGCATCGAGATCGTTGAGCTTCTGCTGGACCGGATCGTCCTGCGGCGTGCTGGCGCACGCGGCCACGAGCAGCGCGAGCGTCGCGGTCACGAGCGCGGCGAGCCTCATTCGGGGCATGAGCAACTCCTCCCTGGCATCACTTCGGCGTCGGCGCCGGCGGGAGCTGCGGCCCCGGCGCGAGATACACGATGTCGACGCGGCGGTTCTTGGCCCAGGCGGCTTCGGTGTGGCCGAGCACGGCCGGGCGCTCCTCGCCGTAGCTCACGGTGGTGATCTGGCTGTCGGAGACGCCCTGCAGCAGCATGGCCTGCCGTACCGACTGCGCACGCCGCTCCCCGAGACCGATGTTGTATTCACGCGAGCCGCGCTCGTCCGTGTTGCCCTCGAGACGCACGCGGGCGCCGGGGTTGGCCGCCAGGTACTTGGCATGCGCGGCGACCACGTCGACGCCCTGGCCCTTGATCACCGCGCTGTCGAAGTCGAAATAAACGGTGCGCGTCGCCAGCAGCCCCGCCATCGGCCCGCCCGTCTCTTCCTCGCCGCCGCCCTCCGCGTTGGCGCCGGCCGCCCCGGCGCCTTCCGCGCCGGCCCCGGCGGCGGGCGCGGCGGTCTCGGGTGCCGGCTTCGGCCGCTTGCTCGCGCAGCCGCTCAGGACCAGCGCTGCCGCCATCAGCACGATCACGATGATTCGACGCATACGTCTCTCCCGCAGTTCAAACTCTGTCAGGGCCCGAAGGGTCCCCAGGCCGGGTCGCGCACCACGCCCTCCTCCGACTTGAGCGTCTGGCCCGTCAGTCCGTCGACCGCTACCTTCGCGAGCGAGCCGCCGTTGCCCTCGCGCTGAGAATAGATGAGTGTAGCGCCATTCGGCGCAAAACTCGGCGACTCGTCGAGGCGGCCGTGCGACAGCACCCGCACCGCGCCGCTCTGCAGATCCTGTACCGCAATGCGGTAGTTAGCGTCGTCGAGCGTCACCATCGCGAGCTCAGTGCCGTCCGGCGAAATCCGCGGCCGGGCGTTGTAGTTGCCCTCGAACGTGATGCGCTTGGGGTGTGAGCCGGGCTGGGCGCTGATCTCGTAGATCTGCGGCGAGCCCGCTCGGTCGGAGGTGAAGTAGAGCGAGCGTCCGTCCGGAGTCCACTCCGGCTCGGTGTCGATCGAGGGGTCGTCGGTGATGCGCGTCAGCGCCTGGGTGGCGAGGTCGAGGGTGTAGATGCCGGGCGCGCCTTCGCTGCCGCTGAGCGCCAGCGCCAGGCGCTGGCCGTCGGGCGACCAGGCCGGCGCGCCGTTGACGCCGGCGCGCGCCGACACCAGGCGGCGCTCCCCGCTCCTTACCAGTTGCACGTAGACGCCGGAGCGCTTGTTCTCGAACGATACGTAAGCGAGCCACTGTCCGTCGGGCGACCAGGCCGGCGACATGATCGGGAAGCGCGATTCGAGAATCACGTGGGCGTTCTCGCCGTCGGCGTCGGCGACGATCAGCTGGAAGTGCTGCGCGGGCGGTGCACCCTCGACGGTCACGTAGGCGATGCGGGTCGCGAACGCGCCGCGCACCCCGAGGATCTTCTGGTACACGACGTCGCTCACCTTGTGCGCGGCGTTGCGCAGCGCACTCGCCGGGCCGGAGAAGCGCTGCGAGGTCACGTGCGCCCCGGTCAGCGTGTTGACCAGATCGAAATCCACCGCCAGCTGCCCGTCCGGGAGCGCCGACACGCGCCCTACCACGACGTAGTCGCTGCCGAGGTTCTTCCAGTCCGCGGCGACGACGTCCGCGGCTCGCGTCGGCTGCCCCGGCATGCGCGCGCGCGGCAGCGCCTTGAAGCGGCCGCTGCCTTCGAGGTCGTGCTGCACCACCTGGGCGACATCCAGGCTGCCGTCCGCCGGCGGGGCTGCGGCGAAGGGCACGATGGCAATCGGAACCGGGTCGCGCACTCCGGAGGTGATCTCGATCTGCAGGGCGGCGTGCGCCGGCGGGGCCAGGAGCGCAGCCGACAGCAGAGCTGCGAGCGCGGCGCTGGCATGACGGGTACGCATACGGTGGCGGCGGTCGGCTTGCGGCATGGGCATCAGTCCGGCTTGAACCTGATCTGCAGGTTGCGATCGAACAGCGATGGATCGGGCGGCGGCGGCAGCGGCGAGGCGCGATACACCGCCGCCTCGATGGATTCACGCACCGCCTGGTCCCCGTTACATTGACCGACACTCACCTCGGTCACCTCGCCTCCCGGCACCTGGGTCACGTTCAACATGCAGTCTATGCCTGCCCGCGCCGTCGGCGGCCGCAGCCAGGCGCGCGTGATCTTGGCGGCGATCGCCGCCTGCCAGCTCGCCAGCGCGCCGCTGCTGCGCACGGTGTCGGCGTGCTCCTCGGCGGCGAGGCTGTGCTGCAGGTCGGACAACGCCGCGTTCTGGTCGACAGCCGCCGCCCGCGCCGCTGCCTTCTCAGCGGCCGCCTTCTCGGCCGCGGCCTTCTGCGCGGCGGCTTTCTCCTCCGCCGCCTTCTCGGCGGCCTGCTCGGCCGCCTGCTGTTCCTGCTGCTGGCGGTGCGCCAACTCCTCGGGCGTCGGCGGCGGCGGGCCTTCCGGCTCTGCCGGCGTTTGCGGCGGCACCGGCGGCCCGACCGGCTCCTCCGGCGGCGGCTGCACCGGGCTTGCGGCCGGTTGCGGCGGCCGCATCAGCCCGCGGACCGAGCGGGCGTCCACCACCGTACCCTCGATGGCGAGCGTCGGGGCCGGTCGGGTGTGCTGGCGGAACGCCCACCAGCCGTACACCACCGCGGCCAGCAGTGCACCGTGCAGCAGCACCGACAGCCCGATCGAGACCCAACGATCACTCGGCCGCTGCGCCATGTGGCGTCGCGCGTCTCAACCACCGCGTCCTTCGGGCTGCGGCGGCGGCGCGGTGATGAAACCGACCTTGCGCGCACCGGCCTGCTGCAGCAGCACCATCGCCTCTACCACGCGGCCGTAGGCGACCGCGGTGTCGGCTTTCACGAGTACCGGCAGCTCCGGATCGCGCCGCAGCGCTG
>JASHTN010000397.1 GCA_030040525.1 Gammaproteobacteria bacterium
CACATCAGTGCCGCAGCCCGATGTCGCGCTCGCTATCGCAGCAGCGTTGCAGCACCTTGTAACGAGCGGAATGTTGGTGCCAAGTCCTCACGTTAGTTCATGGGGCACGTTTCAGCTAACCGCCCGCGCAAAGGCAGTCAAGGACGCAGCCGACTACGAGCGTTACCGCCATTCCTCAAGCTACCCCCGTGGCCGAATTCACCCGCTAATCGAGCGGAACACGTACTCGGAATTCATGAAGGGGGATTACGACACGGCCGTATTTAAGGCGTTCAAGACACTTGAGGACACCGTTCGCACGCGCGCCGGATATGGGCACGAGAAGATCGGTGTCCCGATGATGCGGGCGGCATTTCAGCCAAAAGACGGGCCCCTGCGAGACAAGACCGAGGAAGAGGGTGAGCGCGACTCGTTGATGCATTTGATGGCTGGCGCGCTCGGCCGATTCAAGAATCCGCCGAGTCATCGCTTCACTGGGCTCGATGATCCTGCAGCTACTATCGAAATCCTGCAGCTCGCGAGCTTGCTCATGCGCATCGCCGAGCAGCGGCCCGTCACTGAGTCGAATTAAGGCGCCGCCGATCGTTCGATCTTCCTGACTTGCACACGGGCGGCTCCCGGCAGCACAGTAACCACGCGCGAGCTACCGAAAGCTCGGAGACGCCTCGCACATGCAGGATAGGGCGCGCCAAGCTGTTGACTTTATCGTGAGCCATTGCCCGAACGTGGGGGCATTTTATGGCAGCGGGGACCCGTTCGGATTCTTGCAGGAATCGGCCGAGCGCATGCGCACTGCGACGCCTTCGGTCGTCTTCCCGTCTCGTTACATTGAGCACGTAGCGTACGCAGTGCACACAGCAGGTAGGTACCCGTTCCTGAGTCCGCCTGCGGCGGTGGCGGCCGTATATCTTGCGACTCGTTTCGAGTTTTACTTTCGCCTACTCTCTGCAAAGCTCAACAGCGACGGTACTTGGGTTTCGTCATCAGGGCAGGAGGCGGCTTTCGCAAGCATCGGGAACCAACGGCTGAAGGAGCAGCGTGTGTCAAATGTTTCGCTCGCGTACGAGGTCATGAAGCTCGGCACTTCAAGCGTGGTGCCGCATTTCGCACGCCTTGACGCAGCCCTGTATCCGTCGCCGATAACAGCCGGCGGTGATTTCACGATTGCACATGTTGGGGCACGCATTGCGTATGGGCGACATCGAGTGGCTCACGGGCAATGGGGTGACATCTCCGCTGAGGCTGTGTTCTATGGGTTAGCAACGGCAGTGGTGTTCTACGGCGCTGAAGGCGTGACGCCCGACCGAAATGCGCAGTAGGCTGTGAGCTGCCGCGTCCCCTGGGCTACAATCCGAGCTGAGAGTAGAGCTTCGCCGGGATGGATGGTCCTGGCTTTGAGCGCCTCGGATCTTACGGAGTGCGTTCAATGAATCAGCCCGCGCGAGATGTGACCGACCCCAAAGCTGCAGCGGCAGCAGAGACCCCACACGACATCGCAGAGCCTGCCGCAGCCGGAAGCAGTTACCACCTCTTTGACGACGATGTTGTCAGGCTTAGGGTCACCTGGTCTCAGTGCGCGATCGCTTCTCAGCATGCATGGGAACGCTGCAGTCAGAATGCGCAGAGCGACTCTGCGCCATTCGGTGTGAAGGACAAGGATGGCTTCCGCGGTAAGGCAAAGCCCGGCTTCATTAAGCCTGATGTTAGTCGCGCAGCACACGAAAAGATCGCAAGCGATCTTGCTGCATTGCTAGATCTGCCGATTCCGCCAGTAACGTTATTCAGAATCCCTGAGCCAGTGCCCCCTGATCACCGCACGAAACAACCCGGTGACCCATTCGTGTGCGTATCCGCATGGGCATTCCCCAGCTGCGATGAGTGGCGCATACATGCCTCCGTCATCACGGAGCAAGAGAAGGCATCCACAATCGTGCCGCTGAGTGCGGTATGGGTGTTTGAATCGTGGATTTCCGCCGATGATCGGGATTACGGGAAGCACATACTTGTATCGCCGACCGGAAAGCCGCCGCTCAGAATCGCCTGCGTGGATTATGCGTTTTCACTATCCAAGTCGTGGCAGGCGGGGAGGGCTGCCCCGGGTGCTGTCCCCTGGAAAATGCCCTTCGAGGTCGCCAAACGCGACGCCGCGACCGTCGCGGCAATGGCGGCCAGAATCGAGAAGCTCGAGGTCCCGGCAATCGAGGGGATTGTGAAGCGTGTCGGGGCCGAATGGTTGCCGCCTCCCAAGGGCGAGCTTATATTGAAGAACCTCCTTCAACGGAGAGAGGGAATCCGTCAAATTGTCGGAGTACCCTAGAGTCGATCATGGCCGCCAACCCTGCGCTACTCAAGAAGCAAGACCCTATCCGGTTAC
Source organism: Gammaproteobacteria bacterium (assembly GCA_030040525.1). Lineage (GTDB taxonomy): Bacteria > Pseudomonadota > Gammaproteobacteria > Steroidobacterales > Steroidobacteraceae > 13-2-20CM-66-19. Next base: position 2,375 of record JASHTN010000397.1, read on the forward strand.
TCGGGTCCCACATCTTGTACCGATGCGACCTGCGCCAGGCACCGTCTGTCACCATCCATCTTGGCGTGCTCGCCGAATTGGTCACGGAGAAGTGGCATCTGTTAGGTTTGGCGGCGCGCGTCAGTCTGGACAAATCAGAGGTGGAGGTGCTCGCTTCTACCTGGAGAGAGAGGCTGGCGCGTCCTTTCGACTACTTCTTTCCCGCGGTCGAGCGCGCGTGGAACACCGCGAAGGCGGGGGAGTGCATCGACCTGTTGGTGGCAGAGTTCGGTGGGTCGCTGTTCGTTCAGCCTCCGTCGATACTTGAGTTACCTGTGCTGCCCCAGCAAACCTCGGAGGCCGCCGGCACCGGCAAGGAAGAGCTGCGCGGCGAAGTATTCAGGTCGATAGACAAGGAAGCGAACATCTTCCTCAGTCCGCAGCACCAGCCCGCTGTCACCTTGCGCGGCCCAGCGCCAATACACGGGCATTCGGGGCGGAGGAGTAGCGCGCGCTCTTCGGCCGCGCTGCCAGCCTAAGGCCGCTCACCTCGCGCTCGTTGCGGTATCGATGACGGTACCTCGGCAACTTCCTCTTAGGAACACGCCGCGTTATCAACAAGATATGCGGCTCTTCAACGTATTCGCCCGCTACCTCGAGCGGCTTCTGTCGCCCTTCACCGCCTCGCAGCGCGACGCTCCGCAAAGCTGACGCCACCGGATTTCTGTAGCTTCCTCGCGACTGCTGTGAGTGATTTGCGCTAACATCATCTCACCAGGAATAGCCCGGAGAGGGATGGGCACTTGAGCTCGCACACGCTCATGAGGCGAACGCTCGCAGCCAGCATCATGCTGGTCGCGTTTACCTCGCGTGCGCTGATTCCCCCGGGGTTCATGCCGGCAGGCAACCGGCCGTTCTCGTTCGAGATCTGCTGGGAGGACTTTCCCGCCTACATGCTCGCGCAGAGTGAGCCTGCGCACGCGGACTCCATGGACATGGGCTCCGTGCCGGCGGAGTCCCTGCCCCACGGCTCCCCGCGGGCAGCGCACCACCACTCCGGAGGCCGCCCGCATAGCGAGCATTGCGTCTTCGGCACCGCCTGCAGTGCCGGGCCAATCACTCACCTGCCACTGCTGAGCGACATCTCATGCGCCCGGCAGCTTCGCGCGATCGCCTTCGTTTCGGTCGCGGGCACCGTCCGCCGCGTCTATCTCCCGCAACCGCGGGCACCCCCGGGTCGGCTGAGCTGACCTCCAGCGGCTGGGCTCGTGCCAGCCGCATCTCGAGCACGCGCCGCGGATGGCGCGCGCTCGTCCGTACCTTTGCAGGGCTGCGCCCAAGCGCGGGCCGGGGGAGTGTTCCCGTGGCAGATCGTATCCGAGGGCCGGTAGCGCGCGCGCGCCGCCGCTCACGAGCTTATCTGGTCCCCTCCGGGGCGGCAGTCGTCCTGCTTCTCATGCTGCTTCTTCCGGCGCGGGGCTGGGCTGCGGCCTATGGCAGCGTGAGCGGCATCGTCCGGGACGACAGCGGCCAGCCGGTTGCAGAAGCGCAGGTAATGCTCGAGTCCGCCGCCCACGCGATCATGCAGAGGCAAACAGACTCGACGGGCCGCTTCGCTTTTCCGAACCTGGCGATCGGTCAGTACCTGCTCAGCATCTCGCGGCGCGGCTTCGCTTCCCTCAGCCACCCGGTCACGGTACAGGCCGGATATTTCCCGTTTGCGGAAATCGTGTTGTTGCCACCCTCGAAGCTCGCCGAGGTGACGGTGACAGCGACCCGACTCCCGGTTGTCGCCTCAGTCACCCCGATCGTGATGCTGAGCGAGGAGGACATCGAGAACACCCCGGGAGCGACCAACGTCAACAGTCTCGCCATGGTTACCGACTACGTTCCGGGCGCGTACCAGGCTCATGACATGCTGCACATGGACGGCGGCCATCAGACAAACTGGCTGATGGACGGGGTCGAGATTCCCAACACCAACATCGCGGAGAACCTCGGCCCTGAAATCGATCCCCATGACATCCAGACCCTGGGCGTCGAGCGGAGCAGTTACCTGGCCGACGAGGGCGATCGTACTTACGGCATCGTCAACGTGATCCCGAAGAGCGGCTTCAGCAGTGACAACCAGGCGGCGCTCGACGTCACGGCGGGAAACTTCGCCCAGACCGACGACAACGTGAGCATCGCCAGCCACACGGACGATTTCGCGTACTATGCGAGCCTCGAGGGCAATCGCAGCGATCTGGGGCTGCAGACGCCCGTCTCCCAGGTGATCCACGACGATGCACAGGGATACGGCGCGTTCACCAACCTGCAGTACAAGCCGGGCGCGCAGGACACGGTGAGCCTCGTCGCCCAGTTGCGGCAGGACGATTACCAGATACCGGACTGCACCGCGCCGCTCCCTGACGACCCGTACTGCGTCGGGCAGTTCGGCGACGTGCAGGGCGAGGCGGACAATTTCGCGCTGCTGTCCTGGGCGCACACCTTCACGAACGACGCGGTGCTCACCAGCTCGCTCTTCTATCACTTTGAACGGGCCGATTATGACGCGGGTGCCACCGACTATCCGACCATCACCACCTATCACCACAGCTCGCAGTACGAGGGCGGCGAGGAGAACCTGCGGATGAGCTTCAGCCGCAATCATCTCGATGTCGGGGTCTTCGGCTTCGCCCAGCAGGATCGGGCCGATCTCAACCTGGCGTTCAGCGACGGCGCGCCGACGCTGCAGGAGTTGCAGAGCCCGACCGGCGGGCTCCTCGCCGCCTGGGTGCAGGACACTTACGAGGCTATGCATTGGCTCAACCTGTCGGCGGGCGTGCGCGAGTCGCACTTCCAGGGCGATGTGACCGAGAACGCGACCGACCCGCGGCTCGGCGCGACCGTCCTGTTGCCGCACCTCGACTGGGTACTGAGCGTCTTCTGGGGCAAGTACTACCAGGCCCCGCCGCTCGAGACGCTCTCAGGGCCCTTGGTCGCCTACGCGACCGCGAGTGACACCTCGTACCTGCCGCTGCACGGCGAGCGCGACACGGAGCGCAAGTTCGGCGTGACGATCCCGGTGCAGGGCTGGACCATCGAGGCGGACTATTTCGTCACCGCGGCGACTGACTTTTTGGATCACAACCCGCTCGGCGAATCCGACATCTTCCTGCCGATCACCGACCAGGGGGCCCGCATCGAGGGACGCGAGCTCACCGTGCGCTCACCGCCCTTCTGGCCTTACGGACAGGTGCATCTCGCCTACTCGAATCAGACGGCCGAATGCTACGGCTCGATCACCGGCGGGCTGGTGGTGCCGGGCACGCAATGCGGCTTCCCGCCCACCTCGCTCGACCACGACCAGCGCAATACGCTGAATCTCGGGTACAACGCGGATCTGCCGGCGGGGTTCTTCATCGGCTCCAACGTCTCGGTCAATTCGGGACTGTCCAACGGCTTCGCGGGACCGAGCCATCTGCCGAGCTACGTGCTGTTCGACCTGACTGTCGGCCGCAACATCACCCGCGACCTGTCGGTGTCGATCACGGGCCTGAACCTCAGCAACCGGCACCTGCTCACCGACAACAGCCTCACCTTCGGCGGCGTCCACTGGAATGACCCGTTCCAGATCTACGCCGAGCTGCGCTACAAGTTTCACTATTGACCAACACGGAGCCACCTCGAGCTCACCGCTGCCGCGCTCGCCGCCGCCGCGACCGCCCGCCGCGGCAACGCCCGTCGTGATGCGCCGACAGCCGCACGCTGTGACGAGAGTCGCGTTTTTCGGCTTCCCTGCCCGCCGTGCACCGCCGCCGCCCGCGCAGCGTGCTAGCGTGCCGCCGGAATACCCGCCGGTGCGCTTGATGCCGATGTCCATGTCCGATTCAGTCCTGGCCGCCATCATCGCGGGCACCGCGACGCTGTCCGCGTCGTTCCTGCAGTTGCGCACCGCCTCGCTGCGCGACGCTGCGCGCGGGCAGTCCGGCCCGGCGGCGCGCCGCAAGAACCGGCTGCAGCGTATCGTGCTGCTGGTGATCATCGGTGCGGCGGCCGTCTCCGGCTTCGCGCTCTCTCAGTGGCTCACCGAAGGCGAGCGCAGCGCGCAGACGGTGCTGCAGCACGAGCTGCAGGCGCGGGTGGCCGAGCTCGGCCGCACGGCCGGCGAGCTCGAGGCGACACACCAGGCTGCGCGTGCCGAGATCGAGACCGGCGTGCTACGCCGCATCGGTGCCGACGGCGTGGCGGTTACGGCGACCGTGGCCGCATGCCGGCCGCCAGCCCCAGGTACCGGCGCCGTCGCGGCTGCGGCGCTCGCCGCCGATCCGCCCAAAGCGGCCCCGGCCGATCCGGGCAAGGCGCTCGCGCCCGCGTGCAGCGAGGCCGATGCTGTGCCGGTGACGCTCTGTGCTGCGATCCCGGCCAACGCGACCGTCACCGAAGTTGCGCTCTTCAGTCGCCCGGCGGGCGTCGATACAGCCTGGAGCGCTAGCCGCTTCCTGCCGGGGCAGGAGGCGGGGCAGGCGCGCTTCGCGGACAAGTACTCGGAGAGCACAGCCGAGGGCGGTACACGTGAGGTGTGTCAGGCCTTCACGCAGTGGTCGGCCGAGCATGCCCGCGTGGTGCGCGTGCTCGTGCACTACGCTCTGTAGCCCGACGCGCGGCGACCTGCTCCGGGCGGCTGCACGGTGGCGCCCCGACGCTCGGGTATACTGATCGGCCGCACTACCGCTGACGCGCGCCGTATGTCCAAAGTCCTGACCCTGCACGGCAAGGCCGCTCCCCCAGACATGCCGCTCAGCTCCATCGACGAGCTGCTCGCCGAGCTGCGCGCCGGACGCATGGTCGTCGTGGTGGACGACGAGGATCGGGAGAACGAGGGCGATCTGATCATGGCGGCCGAGCGCGCCACGCCCGAGGCGGTCGCCTTCATGATCCGCCACACGAGCGGGATCATCTGCGTGCCGATGGAGGAGCGGCGACTCGCGCTGCTGGAGCTGCCGCAGATGGTGCCGCTCAACAGCGAATCGCAGCGCACCGCGTTTGCCGTGTCCGTGGACCTGGTGCGCGGCACCACCACGGGCGTGTCTTCGGCGGACCGCGCCGCAACGATCCGCGGGCTCGCCCGCGCCGATGCCGCTCCGCAGGACTTCGCCCGGCCCGGGCACATCTTCCCGCTGCGCGCGCGCGGCGGCGGCGTGCTGGTACGCGCCGGCCACACCGAAGCTGCGGTCGACCTGTGCCGGCTCGCGGGGCTGACAGCGGTCGGGGTGCTGTGCGAGATCATGAACGACGACGGCACCATGGCGCGCCGCCCGCAGCTGCAGGAGTTTGCGCGGCGGCACGCGCTCAAGATCGGCACGATCGCCGATCTCATCCGCCACCGCCTGCGCACCGAGCGCTCGGTCGAGCGGCTGTCCGACCAGAGCGTGCAGACCGATCTCGGCGAGTTCCGGCTGTACGCCTATCAGGACCTGGTCACGCTCGAAGTGCACCTGGCGCTCGCCCGCGGGCGGCTCGACGGTCCGGAGCCTCCGCTGGTGCGCGTGCACGTCGTCGACACGCTGCGCGACCTGTTGGGAGTGCGTGGCGCGGCGCGTACCTGGACACTGCGCGCGGCGCTGCAGCGCATCGCGCAGGAGGGCAGCGGCGTGGTCGTCGTGCTGCGTCAGGCGGAATCCGCCACCGAGCTCAGCGAGGCGCTGCGCGGGTCCGCCGCCACCGGCACGCCGGCGGCGGCGCCGGCAGCGGCAGCTCGCGCCGAGGGCGCGGTGCTGCGCACCTTCGGCGTGGGCGCGCAGATCCTCAAGGACCTGGGCGTGCGGCGCATGCGGGTGCTGTCGGCGCCGAAGCAGATGCACGGCATCTCGGCGTTCGACCTGGAGATCGAGGGTTACGTCGGGGACCAGGGGTGACCGGAGCGACGGTGATCGAGGCCGAGCCGAGCGCGCGCGGTCGCAGGATCGCGATCGTCGCGGCGCGCTTCAACGACCTGGTGGTCTCGAGCCTGCTCAAGGGCGCGACCCGCGCCTGGCTCGAGCGCGGCGGCGCGCCGGCCGATCTGGCGATCGTGCGCGTGCCCGGCGCCTTCGAGCTGCCGCTGGCGGCGCGCAAGCTCGCCAGCAGCGGCCGCTTCGATGCGGTCGTGGCGCTCGGCTGCGTGATTCGCGGCGATACACCGCACTTCGAGTACGTGGCCGGCGAGTGCGCGCGGGGACTGCAGCTCGCGAGCCTCGAGAGCGGCGTGCCGGTCGCCTTCGGCGTGCTCACGGTCGAGACGCTCGAGCAGGCGCTCGAGCGTGCCGCGAGCGGCCCCGGCAACAAGGGCGGCGAAGCGATGGAGAGCGCGCTGGAGATGGCCGGCGTGCTGGCGCGGCTGTGAAGGCGCCGGCGGGTGCGGCAGGGGTGCGGCGGCACAGCGGCGCGCGCAGCGTGGCGCGCAAGCTCGCGCTGCAGGCGCTGTACCGCTGGCAGCTGAACGAAGGCCCCTGGCAGGACCTGGTGGCTGAGTTCGGCGACGCCGACGACATGGCGCGCGCCGACGCCGCTTACTTCCGCGCGCTCGTCGAAGGAGTGTGGCGGGCGCGGGCCGAGCTCGACGCGCGGCTCGCGACCTTCGCCGATCGGGCGCCGCAGCAGCTCGATCCGATCGAGCACGCAGCGCTGCTCATCGGCCTGTACGAGCTCGGCTACCTTGCGGAAGTGCCGTACCGCGTGGCGATCAACGAGGCGGTAAGCCTCGCGCGGCGCTTCGGCGCGACCGACGGCCACAAGTTCGTCAACGCGGTGCTGGATCGCGCCGCGCGCGTGCTGCGGCCGGACGAGCACTGACCGAGGCGGGGTGCGGCCCATGCCGCTGTCGGAATCCGCACTCATCGAGCGCTATTTCCGCGGCCTGGGCGCGCAGCGCACCGACGTGCCGCTCGGCATCGGCGACGACGCGGCGCTGCTCGAGTGCCCGCCGGACGCGCAGCTGGTCGCCACCACCGACACGCTGGTGGCCGGCGTGCATTTCCCGCCCGCCACCGCGCCGGCGGCCATCGGCCACCGGGCGCTCGCGGTAAACCTGAGCGACCTGGCGGCGATGGGCGCGCGGCCCGCCTGGGCGCTGCTCGCTCTGACGCTGCCGCAGGCTGATGAGGACTGGCTCGCGGAGTTTGCCGCAGGACTCGCGCGCCTGGCGCGCGCGCACAACGTGGCGCTGGTCGGCGGCGACACCACGCGCGGGCCGCTCACCGTGACGCTGCAGCTGCTCGGCTGCGTGCCGCAGGGCGCGGCGCTGACGCGCGCCGGCGGCCGTGCCGGCGATGAGCTGTACGTGTCCGGCACACCGGGGGACGCCGGCGCCGGACTCGCCCTGCTCGAGGGCCGCCTGACGGCGCCGGCTGCAGCGGCTGCCTACCTGCGTGAGCGCTTTCTCGCGCCGTCGCCGCGCGTGGCGCTCGGCGAGCGGCTGCGCGGCTATGCGAGCGCCTGCATCGACGTGTCCGACGGGCTGCTCGGCGATGCCGGCAAGCTCGCGCAGGCAAGCGGCAGCGCACTGACGCTCGAATTCGAGTCGCTGCCGGTCTCCGAGCCGCTCGAGCAGGCGCTCGGAGCCGAAGCCGCGCGCGAGCTGGCGCTCACTGCCGGCGACGACTACGAGCTGTGCTTCAGCGTGCCCGCGCTCGAGAGCGCGCGGCTGATGCGCGAGCTGCCGCCGCAGCACTGGAACTACCGCCGCATCGGCGCGCTGCGCGCCGGCGCGGGCGTCGCCGTGACGCGCGGCGGTACTGTGATGGAGTTCTCGCATTCCGGCTATCAGCACTTCAGCTGAGACGCACCGCGCGCACTGCGCAGCGGCGGCCGGGGGCGTGAGGCTTGCATCACATCGCGCCGCGGGGCGAGCCCTTATCCTGCCACTTCGCTCTGCGCCGCAGCTTGCGTCCGATGTCAATACCGCTCTCAAAATCCGTGCCGCCTGCGAAGCCCGGCGGGCGCATCCCCGAAAAGATCGGCAAGTACACGGTGATCAAGGAGGTCGGCCGCGGCAGCACCGGCGTCGTTTACCTGTCGCATGACGCGTACTACGGCCGCGACGTCGCCATCAAGGTCTACAACAT
>JASHTN010000398.1 GCA_030040525.1 Gammaproteobacteria bacterium
CTGTGGCTGTGGTTTTGGCGGGCGGCCCTGCAAGATCTGCACTTACTGCTGCTGCCGCTAATGCTGTGGGTGGCGGTGATCGGGGCGCTCGGCGCACGTGCCGCGCGCGTGCTGCTGTTCCCGCTCGGCTTTCTTTACTTCGCCATGCCGGTGTGGAGCGATCTGGTCGGTGTGTTGCAGACGCTCAGCATTCGCGCAAATAGTGCGCTGATCTGGCTCACTGGCCTGCCCGCCTACGTAGCGGGCGATGCGGTGCATGTCCCCGCAGGCAGCCTTGAGATCGCCGGGGGCTGCAGTGGACACCATTCCTTCGTCGTCGGCCTGGCGCTCGCCGCATTGTATGGGGAGCTGTCAGATGACTCGCCGCGGTGGCGGCTCGCCTGGCTGGCGCTGATGGGGCTGCTGGCGATGGTGGCCAACTGGGTGCGCATCTTCGTGGTCGTCGTCGCCGCCTACGCAACCGACATGCACTCCGTTCTGATCACGGTCGATCACTACTGGTTCGGCTGGGCCCTGTTCTTGCTGTGTTTTGCGGGCTTCCTATGGCTTGCGGGCCGGCTGCGTGGGCCCCCTCGGGGGCCTACGGGGAGCGTGCCGCCGCGGGAGACGGATGGCGGCGGGGCGCCGAGACCCGCGCGCTTTGCGGGCGCAGTCGCGACAGTGCTCTGTCTCGGGACATTGCCCGTGCTCGTCTATGGGAATGACCGATTGCATCCTCCCGGGGGCCGACTCGTAATCGAGTGGCCGGCAGCTCCCGCCAGCTGGCGCGGACCGCAAGCTGTGCAGGCTAGCGGCTGGAGCCCGGTGTTCAAGAACGCGAGCATCGTCTCGGGGCGCCAATACCTCGACGCGGGTGATCAGACGGTGGACGTGTTCGAGGTGGCGTATCGCACCCAAGACCAGGGGGCGAAGCTGCTGGGCTACGGCAACTCCCTGCTCGGCAATGATGGGCAGCTGCTGCGGTTGGGAGCTCGCATCGAGCGCTCGTCGGCCGCTTCCTGGGAAGAGGAAACGGTTGGGGACAGTACCGGACAGCGCTCGCTGATCTGGTCGCGCTACCACATCGGGTCGAGGTCCTTCGTGCAGCCCCGGCTCGCGCAGCTATGGTATGGCGTTGCGGCGCTCCTGAGCCCGGTCGTCTCCTCTCTCACCGCGCTGCGTGCCGAGTGCCAGCCAGGCTGCGCTGCAGCGCGCGAGCGGCTTACGAGCGTTGCCGTCCGCCTGCAGCCGGCCTTGCGGCTCGAGCCGACACGCCCGGTGAGACAACAGCGGGAGCCTGCACCATGAGCTCGTCTGCCAAGGGGTCGCGCGTGCTCCGGGGAGCGTTCACGCTCCTCGCGTGGGTCTTCGTTTTAGCGGGCTGCGATGCCCTCACCAGTCCCGAGCAGCGTCTCGCCCGCGTGCGCACTGAGCTGGCCTCTGGGCAACTAGGGCTTGCGGCCATGGAGCTGCGCAAGCTGGTCCGGGCGAACCCGCATAATGGGCCGGCCTGGCTGCTGCTCGCACAGCTGTCGCTCGATGTGGGGGATATCGGCGCTACCCAGGCGGCGCTCGACCATGCGAAGGCCGCGGGCAGCCAGGGGGCCGACTTCGATACGCTGCGCGCGCGCGCTTGGCTCGCCGCGGGCCAACCACAGGCGCTGATCGATGCGCTCGCACATCGGGAGCTGCCCGGCCTTGCGGAGCCGGATCGCACCATACAGCTGGCACGTGCCTATAACGCGCTCCGGCAGCCCCAGCGCGCCGAGGGCCTGCTGGCTCCCCTGTTGCAAGCCCATCCGAGTCCAGCCGACGCGCAGCTCACAGAAGCCGACGCCCTCGCCTTGGAGGGTAAGTCCGATCAGGCGCTCGAGGAGCTCAACCGGCTGCTTACAGCCCAACCTCACTTTTGGGAGGCGGGCGCGCAACGGGCACGGCTGCTCGAGTATCGGGGGCAATTCGCTGCCGCGGAAAGCGCGTTCGGACAGGCCCTGCATGACATGCCGATCAGCGCACGGCGCACCGAGCGGGTGAGGGCGCTGGTCGGACTGACCGAGGCGCGCCTCGTCCAGGGCAAGATCGACCTCGCGGCGCAGAGCCAGGCACTGCTCGCGAAGATGGCGCCGGGCACGGTGGCGACGCAGCTGGTCACTGCACGGCTGAAGCTCGCTCGCGGCGACACGCTCGGCGGCGTTGCCGACCTTCAAGGCCTCGTGGCACGAGCTCCCGCCTTTGTCCCCGCCGAGATGCTGCTCGGCAGCGCCGAGCTGCAACGCGGCAACCTCGGGCAGGCGGAGCAGGTCCTCGAACAGGTGGTCCAGCAGGACCCGGACAATGTGCAGGCGCGGGAGCTGCTCGCGACCGCGCGCCTCAGGCTCAGTCAGCCCGATGAAGCCCTGCGCGCGCTCACACCGGCTCTCAGCGAGCAGCCTGCCGATGCGCAGCTTATGGCCCTGCTCGGTGCGGCGGAGACCCAGGAGGGAAATGCGGATTCCGTGTTCTCGGAGCTGGAGCGCGCACTCCAGGCGCGCCCGCAGGATCGAGAGCTGCGACTCAATCTGGCTCAGGCCTACCTGCGTGCCGGGCGAGCACCGCAGGCGCTGACCCTGCTCGAGGGCACGCCAGAGACTGCGAGCGACCTGCGCCGCGAGAGCTTGCTCGTCGCGGCGGTAAACGCAGCACGAGGTCCGGCCGCAGCCACGGCTGAGGTCGAGAAGCTCCTGTCCGCGCATCCACGCGACCTGGGAAGACTCGATCTCGCTGCTGCCTATTTCTCCTCGCTGGGGGAGCTCGGCCGCGCGCAGGCGTTACTGCACCAGGCTCTGGAGCTCAATGCCTCTGACGAGCGCACGCTCGTGGCACTCGCACAGGTGGAGGCGTCGGCGGGTGATTTGCGTGCCGCAGAGAGCTCTGCGCGCACGGCGCTTGCAGCTGACGCGCAGAGCGTGCCGGTGCGCATTCTGCTGGCCGATCTGCTCATGCAGCGCAAGGCCTTCGCTGATGCCGCGGGGGTGCTCGCGCCGATCGGCGGCGCGCAGGCTCCCCCGCAGGTGCAGTTCGCGCTCGCGCGCCTGGCGCTCGCGCAGGGCAAGCTGCTGCAAGCGAACGCCGCCCTCGATCGCGCGCTGGCGCAGCGACCGAAGAGCGCTGAGCTGGCCAACCAGGCGGGCGCCTTGCTGATGCAGTCGAATCAGTACGATGCAGCTCTGGCCCGCTTCGCTCAGGCGAGCGAGCTGGCGCCGGACAATGCGCTCTACCTGTTCAATGCCGGCCGCGCCCAGCTCGCGCGCAAGGCACTGCCGGCGGCACGCGAGTCGTTCGAGAAGGCAGCTAAGCTGCAGCCGCAGTGGTTGCCGCCGGCGAGCGCCTTGGTGCTGATGGACGTTCAGGCCAAGGACTATCGGAGCGCGCGGGCTCGGGTGGACCGGCTGCTCTCGAGCCATCCACACGATGCCAGTGCGCTCGCACTGCAAGGCGATGTCGAGTGGTTGGCTGGGCAGCGGACGAACGCGGAAGCCGCGTATACGCAAGCCCAGCGCCAGCACGCCACTGCAGCCGTGGCCGAGAGGCTGTTTCGCGTGCGGCTCGAAGAGAGGCAACCGAATACTGAGCAGCCGCTGGTGCAGTGGCTCGCACAGCGGCCGGACGATCGGGCTGTCCGCACAGTCCTGGGGAGCTACTACCTCAGCAAGGGTGCGCTGAAGGAGGCCGTCGGTCAGTTCGAGACCCTGCTCGAGCAGGTGCCTACCGACGTGATTGCACTCAACGATCTGGCGTGGTGCTACGGGCAGCTGCACGATCCGCGCGCCGAGTTGCTGGCCGAGCGCGCCTACCAGCTTGCACCCACGGCGCCCGACGTCGACGACACCTTGGGCTGGATTCTGGTGCACGAGGGCAAGACCGAGCAGGCGCTGCCACTACTTGCGCAGGCGGTCAAGCTCAACGCGAACGATCCGGAGCTCCAGTATCACTACGCGTACGTTCTGGCGCAGCAGGGCAAGCGCGCCGAAGCGCACGAAATCCTGTCGAAGCTGCTCGCGGGGAAGGGCAATTTCGATTCGCGCCGCGACGCCGAGCGGCTGCTCGCGGACACGAAGACGTAAAGAAGACGTAAACGAACGGGCACCGAACGCTCGAGGGGCTTCTGGTAGGCTTTACTGCATGATGCGAAATCTCGTCCCAGTGCTGGCCTTTGCCTTGACCGGCGCAGCGACAGTAGCGCTGGCACAGCCGCAGGGGGCGGTCCGCGCCGGCGTGTCCCCGCCACCGAGCTCTACGACCCTGCCGCCGCAGGACGAGTCGAGTCAGTACGTCATCGGGCCGGGCGATACGCTGCAGGTGTTCGTGTGGCGCAATCCGGATCTGTCGCAGACCGTGCCGGTGCGTCCCGATGGCAGGATCTCTACGCCGCTGGTCCAGAACATGGTGGCCATCGGCAAGACGCCGGCCCAGCTCGCGCACGATATGGAGCAGGCGCTTAGCGAGTACATCCGTTCGCCCCAAGTCAACATCATCGTGACCTCGCCCGTCGGAGAGTTCAGCCAGGTGAAGATCATCGGGCAGGTCGCGCACCCGGAGGCCATTCCCTATCACGACGGCATGAAGGTGCTTGATGTGGTGCTGCACGCAGGCGGTCTGACCCTGTATGCGGCCGGCAATCGCGCCATGCTCGTGCGCACGACGCAAGGCAAGACCGAGCAGTTGCCGGTGCGGTTGAAGAACCTGATGGACAAGGGCGACCTGTCGCAGAACCTGCCGGTGCAACCGGGCGATGTGCTGGTCGTGCCGGAGTCGCGCTTCTGAGTGCCTATGGCCACTAAAGCCACCGCGCTCGCTCATACCGCCGTTCAGGATTTCCTGGACCAGCTGCGCGGCGCATGGCGCTTCCGCTGGATTTCGCTCGCGGTGGCCTGGTGCGCGGCGCTCGGCCTGTGGGCTGGGGTGTTTCTGATCCCGGATACCTATGAAGCCTCGGCGCGCGTGTTCGTCGATACGGGCACGACGCTGAGCCAGGCGACGAAGGGCATCGGACTAGGCGATGACATCGACAGCCAGATCGAACGGGTGCGCGAGGCGCTGCTCGGGGGCCCACAGCTCGAGAAAGTTGCCGAACAGACCAATCTGGTGGTTGCGACGATGACTCCCGAAGACAAGCAAGAGGTAATCGAAGAGCTGCGCAAGCACCTCAACATCACAGGCGATCTCCCCGGCGCGCGAAAACCGGCCACCCTCTACACGATCACCTACCAGAATCACAGCCGCAACTTGAGCCTGCAGGTCGTGGATCGGCTGCTCAACAACTTCGTCGAGGGCAGCCTCGGCGGCAAGCGCCAGGGCTCGGAGCAGGCCGAGCAGTTCCTGGTACAACAGATCAGCGAGTACGGGCAGCGCCTGTCGGCCGCCGAGCAACGCATCGCCGAGTTCAAGAAACGCAACGTCGGCCTGATCGGCCTGATCCCGGGACAGGAGGGCGACTACTTCAGCCGTCTGCAGAACAACACCGATGCGCTGACTCAGGCGAAGGAGAAGCTCAACCTCGAGCAGCGCAAGCAGCAGGAGCTGCAAGCCGAGCTGCACGGTGGACAGCCCTTCACGGCCGGGGCGGCGCCGTCGGCCAAGAACACTCCAGGTGCGACGCTCGACACCGGAACCCTCATCGCGCAGACGCAGCAGCGGATCGACCAGCTGCTGTTGAACTACACCGATAAATATCCGGATGTGATCCTGCTGCGCCAGATGCTCAAGGAGCTGCAGGAGCGCCAGCAGGTGGAGCTCGCGGCCGCGAAGAAGGGCGATGTCAGCGCTGCGACACGGCTCGGGTTGAGCTCGAACCCGGTGTATCAACAGTTGCAGATGCAATACAATCAGGAAGAGGTGGACATCGCCTCGATGCGCCAGGAGATCGCCGATCGTGAGAAGGCGATCGCCGCGCTCAGGGGCAAGATGAGTACCGCACCGCAGGTCGAGGCCGAATACGACCAGCTC
>JASHTN010000399.1 GCA_030040525.1 Gammaproteobacteria bacterium
GGCTGCCGTACGCGCCAGGGCGCCGCGCGCGGCCGGGGTCCCCTCGGGCCGCAGCACACCGCGTGCCACCGCCCGCCCGGCGCTCGAGACGCTGAAGCGAATCGAGCCGTTGGGCAGCCCGCTGTGCTCGAGAGTCAGGACCTCGCCCGGATGCACGGGCTTGACGAACTTGGCGTTGCCGATGCGCCAGCGCACGCCCCGCGCGGTGCCGCTCTCCTCGACGGCACGCAGGGTCTCATCGAGCAACACCACTCCGGGGAGGATCGGTGCGTCGGGGAAGTGTCCGGCGAGCGCCGGGTGCCCGGCATCGATCCTGAGTGTCGTGACCACGCCCATTGACCCGCGCTCAGCTTACCGAAGCCGCAAGCGCCCGCAGTGCTTCCTGCGGCAGCTTTCCAGCGGGGGTGCGCGGCAGACTCGCAACCAGCAGCAGCGGCCGCGGCAGGAACACCGGATCGATGCGCTCGCGCAGCGCCGCCAGGATCTGTGCGGCGGAGAGTCCGGGGGCGACCACGCAGGCGCCCACGCGCGGCTCGTGGGTCGCCGCAGCGCGTGAGGCCCCCGGCGATGCCCCGGCGTGAAAGAAGGCGCCGTCCTCGACCCCCGGAATGGCGTTGAGCTGGTGGTTGAGGTAAGCGAGCGAGCTGCGCTTGCCGGCGATGTTGACGAGGTCGGCCAGCCGGCCGTGCAGCAGGAACCGATCCCCGCCCGCGGGCTCGAGCACGTCCCACATGCGCGTCGGCTCCTCGATGTGTCCGCCTGCAGCCCAGGTTTCGCTGCCGCGCGGCTCGAGCCTCACGCCCGGCCACAGACGCCACTCGGTCTCGCGCGTCGGCCGGCGCGTGGCGATCTCGCCGGTCTCGGTCGAGCCGTAAATCTCGAGCAGCGTCGTGCGCAGTCGCTCCTCCACCTCGGCCGCGAGCGAGCCGGCGAGCGGTGCGGTCGAGGAGACGGTCAGCGCCACCTCGGGCAGCTCGAGCCCGGAGCCGAGCAGCGCCCGCAGGTGGATCGGGGTCGAGATGAGGACCCTGGGGGCAGGCACGGCCGCGAGCACGCTGCGGATGTCGGCCGGGTAGAACGGCCGCTCGGCGCAGAAGGCGTTCCCGGTCGCGAGCGGCGCGAGCACGCTCGACTCGAAGCCGTACATATGCTGCGCTGGCACGGTGGCGATGATCGTGTGCGCGCGACCGTCGAGGAGCGATAGTCGCCGCGCTTCCTCGCGCACGCAATCGATCAGCCGCCCGAAGCTCTTGCGATGCGGTACCGGGGCGCCGGTCGAGCCCGAGGTGAATACCCAGGCCGCGTGCGCTGCCGGATCGATCTGCGGTATCGGCGCAAGCTTCGCCGCAGGCTCGCGCCCAGAAGCCGGCGGCAACGCGGCCGCCGGCAGCCGCACGCGCGGCAGGGCGATGTCGCAGTCCGCCTCGTCGGTGAGGCAGACGACGTCCGGCGCGAAGGCCTGCAGCTGGCGCATGACTTCGGCCGTGCGCGTCGCAGGCAGCAGACTCACCTTGCCGCTGAGGAGACTCGCGCCGAGCCCCACGGCGAAATGATAGCGGTCGGCGCACGCGTTGAGCACGTGATGGCCGTCGCCGAGCGCGCCGGCCGCGCGCGCGACATCGGCGAGAAACTGGCTCGCTTCGATCGGCACCCCGGCGCGGTAGGCGACGACCGCGTCGGCGGTGAGGTGCGCTATCAGCGGCAGGCTGGCCAGGAGCTACTTCGTCCGGTGGGCGGTGACGTATTCGGCGAGCTGGCGCAACGAGCCGAAGATGCGCACGTTCTCCTCGCTGTCGGCGCGCAGCTGCACTCCGTACTGCTTGGAGACCACGAGCGCGATCTCGAGAATATCGATCGAGTCGAGCCCGAGTCCCTCGCCGTAGAGCGAAGCCTCCGGGTCGATGTCGCCGGGCGCCACCTCGAGGTTCAGCGCCTCGACGATCAGGCCCGCGAGCTCGCGGCTGAGCGCAGTGATTCCGGGGGCGCCGGACGGCTGTCGCAGGGGGGAGACTTTGTCGGACATGGGCGGTTCGCAGCGGCCGGTGTTGGCGACATTATACAAGGTAGCGGCGCGCGATCAGGAGCGGCAATCGGGCCACGAAGCCGAGGAACAGCCGCGCGTACATCGAGGTCAGGAGCACGTTGTCGCGCCAGTAGTTGAAGTGTGAGACGCCACCTTCGGCCGTGCTGAAGTACCGGCACGGGGCCGGCAGGTTGATGACCGCGATCCCGCGCCAGCTGAGGCGCACGGCCGCCTCGGCGTCGAAATCGAAACGCCGCATCCAGCGGGTCCGCAGCATGATCTCGACGAGCGGCCCGATGGGGTAGACGCGGAAACCGAACAGCGTGTCGCGGACACCTACCCCGAGCGTCACGACATGGGTCCACCAGTTGGCGATCCGCCGGCCGCGGAGCCGGATCCGCGGCGCGCTGGCGTCGAAGCTGGGGGCCCCCAGGATCATGGCGTGCGGGGCCGCGGCGGAAGCCGCCATGAAGGGCTCGATGCACTCCGCGGGGTGCTGGCCGTCGGCATCCATGGCGAGGACGTGAGTGAAGCCCGCGCGCTGCGCCGCGCGCATGCCGTCCAGCAGCGCCGCTCCCTTGCCGCCGTTGCGGCTGCGAACCAACACGCGCAGCCGGGGCTCGGTCCGCGCCAGGACCTCGAGCGCCTCCGCGGAACCGTCGGTGCTGCCGTCGACCACCACCCACACCGGGTCCCAGTGCGCGCACGCGGCGCGCACCGTCTCGAGCCCGCGGGATCCGGGGTTGTAGCTCGGTATCAGCACCAGGTGGGTGCTGGAATGCGGCGCGGGCGCGGCAGCCATCCGTTCAGGCGTCGGATTTGAGCGGGCACATGCCGGTCGCCTCGATCTCGACCAGCAGATCCTGGCGGCAGATATCGGCCTGCAGGTAGATGACGGGCTGCCGGGGATCGAGCGCCGCGGCGAGCTGCGCGCGAATCACCGGCAGATCGGCCGGCCGGCGCACGTACACCTTCAAGGCGAGCGAGCCGAGGGTGAAGCGCGCGCCGCGCTCCACCCGGTTGGCCTCCTCCAGCAGCGCTTCGATGTTGGCGAGCGTCTCGCGGGTCTGCGCCGCGGTGTCGCCGACATGGACCGAGCGGTGCCCGACGATGCTCGCGGTGCCGGAGACGAACAGCGTCAGGCTGCCGCGCTGGCGCAGCAGCGTCGCACGCGAGAACACCGGGGTGTGGGCACCGTAGCGGCGCGGATAGCGGTAGGCGCTCACCTGGCGGGGATTCTCGATGTAGACGGGCGCTGCGCGGCCGGCGAGGAAGTACACGAGCAGCGGACTGCCACGGCTCGCGCCGAGGGCCGAGGCCGCCGGCACCTCTCCGGTGAGCGACAGGCCCGCCTCGCGCAGCGCCGCCTGGCGCGCGGTGTTGAACTGCCGGTACCGATCGGTGCCGTGCGAGTCGAGGTTGATATCCGGCAGGTAGTTCCAGATCCGCAGCAGATGCGGATAGCCGACCCCGTCGAGGGTCGCGCAGATCTCGCGATAGGCGCCGACCGTGGCGGCGTGCAGCGCCGAAGGGGCGGCAGCGCCGGGCGCGCCCGGGGCCGCCTCGGTGCCGGACGGCTGACTCTCGGGCACGGCGATGCAGCCGAACAGCAGCTGCTCACTGTGCCGGAAGCGTACCCGATTGCGCTGCCCGGATTCGGCCGGGCCGCCGCAGCGCCAGACCTCGTGCACGTCGGCGGTGCCGAGCAGCACCGGCGTGGCGACCTGCGCCACCGGGATCTCGGTCGAGCCGCCACCCGCCCGCGGCGGGGCCGGGTCGAAAGTCGCGACGCCCAGCACCTCGCTCCACCGTGCCGCCCGGTACTCGGCAGGTGACAGGTAGTCCAGATGCAGGCCCGCCAGGGCAGCCATCGGCCGCACGCGCACTGCGTCAGTCGTTCGGCTTCTGATCCGCAGGCTCGTGCGTCTTGCGCACGCCGGCGCCGAACTTGCGCGCGCCGGTCGCGATCGCATGGCCGGCCTTGACCGAGTCGGCCCTGATCGCCTCGCGTGCCGGGCGGGTCTTGTCGGCGATCGTGTGCCCGAACTTCCGCGAGGTGTCGGCGATCGAATGCCCGACGGTGGTGGCGCCGTGCGCGATGGCGTGACCGGCGTTCCTGGCATCGTCCTTGACGGTGGAGCCGGTGTCGGTTTGGGCGCGCGCCGGGATCAGCGCTGCAGTCAGGATGACGGCCGCAGCCGCGGCAACAATGATTGCTCTCATGGCGAAGTATCGTACTTCAGTCTGACTCTGCGGTGCCAATCGTCACCACGTTAGGGCACACTGCGCGGAATGCGCCTCGACCGCCTGCCGATCTCGGTTCTCAGGACACGCTACGTGCCGGGCGGCTGGGACGTGCTCGCCTTCCTGCTGGTGTTCGTCTTCTTCATTTACTGTGCAGAGGCGGCGCGCGGACTTACCGGCTCGCTCGCGCGGCTGCAGGCGACACCGATCTCGCTCGCGCCGTCGGCGCTGGTCGGCTACTCGGCACGCACGGCACTGCGCATGGTGCTCGCGATGCTGGCGTCGCTGCTCTTCACTTTCAGCTACGCGACGCTTGCCGCCAAGAGTCGCCGCGCCGAAGTCATCCTGGTGCCGCTCCTGGATTTCCTGCAGTCCGTGCCGATCCTCGGCTTCTCGTTCACGACTCTGCTGTTCCTGCAGCTCACCCCCGGGCGCGTGGCCGGCGCGGAGCTCGCCGCCATCTTCCTGATCTTCACCAGTCAGGCATGGAACATGGCGTTCAGCTTCTATCACTCGCTGCGCAGCATTCCGGACGAGATGGTGGAGGCAGCGCGCAACTTCCAGCTGTCGCCGTGGATGCGCTTCTGGCGCCTCGAGGTGCCGTTCGCCATGCCGGCGCTCATCTGGAACATGATGATGTCGATGTCGGGGGGCTGGTTCTTCCTGGTGTTCTCCGAGGCGATCACGGTGGGTCACACGACGGTGTTGCTGCCCGGGGTCGGCTCCTACATCGCGCTCGCCATCGCACAGAGGAACCTCGCGGCCATCGGCTGGGCGATCGCCGCCATGTTCGTCGTCATCCTGGCGTTCGACCAGCTGCTGTTCCGCCCGCTGACGGCGAGCGCCGACTGGTTCCGGCTCGACCAGGAGGCCGGCTTCACCGCGAACCGATCGTGGGCGCTGACGATGATCCGCCGCTCACACCTGCTGCGTTTCGCGCACTCGGCCTTCGCCGCGATGCTGCGCGCCGGCATCCGGCCGGTCGCGGCCTGGGGCGCCGCGCCGCCGCGGCCCAAAGGTGTGTGGCATTCGCGCTGGGTGGACTACGGCTGGTATGCGCTACTGATCGTGACGGGCGTGGCGGCCGTGTGGCGCATTGCGATGTTCGTGTTGGGCGAGGTACCGCCCGCCGAGGTCGGGCGCGTGCTCCTCTATGGGATGTTCACTCTGGTACGGGTGGCGGTGCTGATCGCGGCGGCGAGCCTGATCTGGGTGCCGGTGGGCGTGTGGGTGGGCTTGAGGCCGCGCGTGGCGAGCGTCGTGCAGCCGGTCGCGCAGTTCCTGGCCGCATTCCCGGCGAATCTCCTCTTCCCGATCGTGGTTTCGGCCATCGTGGCCTTCAGGCTCACGCCCGACATCTGGCTGAGCCCGCTCATGATCCTCGGCACGCAGTGGTACATCCTCTTCAATGTGATCGTGGGCGCCTCGGCGATCGCGCCCGATCTGCGCTACGCGGGGGAGAATCTCGGCGTGCGCGGCTGGCTGTGGTGGCGCCGGGTGGCGCTGCCGGCGGTGTTTCCCTTCTACGTCACGGGAGCGATCACCGCCTCCGGCGGCTCCTGGAATGCGAGCATCAACGCCGAGGTCGCTGCCTGGGGCACCGAAACGGTACGCGCGCACGGGCTCGGCGCCTACATCGCGGATTCCACGGCGGCCGGGGATTTCGCGCGCAACGTGCTCGGCATCGTGGTGCTGAGCCTGCTCGTGGTGATACTGAACCGGGTATTCTGGCGGCCGCTGTACGCGCGCGCCGAGCGCAAGTTCCGCATAAGCTGACAGGCGTAACGATTCGAGGACAGAGCCGTGAATGCTGTAGCGCCCGCGCTCAATCTCGCACCGCTGCTCGACGTGCAGGGCGTGTGCAAATCGTTCCGTAAGCCCGACGGCGACGAGCTGGTGGTGCTGGAGAAGGTCAATCTGCAGCTGCGCCCCGGAGAGATCGTCGGGCTCCTCGGTCGCTCGGGCTCGGGCAAGTCGACGCTGCTGCGCCAGATCGCCGGCCTCGATGGGCCGACCAGCGGCGTCGTCAACTACCTCGGGCACCCGGTCTCGGGCCCCGCATCCGGCATTGCCATGGTATTCCAGAGCTTCGCGCTGTTCCCATGGCTCACGGTGCTCGAGAACGTGCAGCTCGGCCTCGAGGCGCAGGGAGTGGCCGAGGCCGAGATGCGCAAGCGCTCGCTGCAGGCCATCGACCTGATCGGCCTCGACGGCTTCGAGTCCGCCTATCCGCGCGAGCTCTCCGGCGGCATGCGCCAGCGGGTCGGCTTCGCCCGCGCGCTGGTCGTCCATCCCAACATCCTGCTGATGGACGAGCCGTTCTCGGCGCTCGACGTGCTCACCGCCGAGACGCTGCGCGGGGATTTCCTCGACCTGTGGGGCGAGGGCCAGCTGCCGATCAAGTCGGTGCTGCTGGTCACGCACAACATCGAGGAGGCGGTCCAGATGTGCGATCGGCTGCTCGTCTTCTCGAGCAACCCCGGGCGCGTCGCGGGCGAGATCCCCATCGACCTGCCGCAGCCGCGGCACAGCCAGGACCCGCGCTTCCAGGCGCTCATCGAGCGCGTGTACGTCGAGATGACGGCGCGGCCGCGGGGCGTGCTACCCACTGCGACCAAGGCGGAGCGCTTCGCCGGCACCGGCATCGGCACCACGCTGATCCATGTGTCCTCGAACGTGCTGACGGGTCTCCTCGAGGCGGTCAGCGAGCCGCCCTACAGCGGCAAGGCGGACCTGCCGGTGATCGCCGAAGAGCAGCACCTCGACGTCGACGAGCTGTTCCCGGCGGCGGAGGCGCTGCAGATGCTGCGCTTCGCCGAAGTCGAGGGCGGCGACATGCGGCTGACGGAGGCCGGGCTGCAGTTCGCGCGCAGCGAGTCCGACGAGAGAAAGAGGCTCTTCGCCCGCCACCTCATCACCTACGT
>JASHTN010000400.1 GCA_030040525.1 Gammaproteobacteria bacterium
CAGCCCGGGCGATCGCCGCAGACGTTGCGCCGGCAGGCGCCCGCGGCCCGGCAGCGCTACATCGTGCAGGCGGCGAGCGCCGAGGAGGCGCGCGGCGCCGTGCTGCACGCGGGCGGCCAGGTGATCGCCGAGTTGTCGGTCATTCGCGCCGTCGGCGCGCTGCTCGACAGCCGCGCGCTCGAGGCGCTCAAGGCCGCGAACGTGCCGAGGCTCGCCGTCTACCGGGATTCCAAGGTGAAGGCGAGCTCCACCGCAGGTACGCTGCCTGTGACCTGGTATCCGAGCGAGGTTGCCGCCGAGCCGCTGCAGGCGGGCGGCACCACCGGCACCGGAGTGACGGTGGCAGTGGTCGACTCGGGGCTGTGGAATCAGCACGGCCCCGATCAGAGCGCGCCGGGGAGCACCGCGAGCCGCATCGTCGCGCAGTTCGACGTGATAGCGGCGAGCGAGCAGAGCACGGCGTCGCAGATACTCAGCGCCGCGACCTCCGCGACCGCCTCCTACAGCGCCAACATCAACGATCCGTTCGGCCACGGCACGCACGTCGCCTCGATCATCGCCAGCAGCGGCGTCGCCACCGACGGCACTTTCCAGGGCGTCGCGCCGGGCGTGAACCTGGTGGCGGTGCGCGTGCTCGACCAGAACGGCGAGGGCACGTATTCGAACGTGATCACCGGCATCCAGTGGGTGATCGAGCAGAAGGCGCGCTACAACATCCGCGTGATGAATCTCTCGCTGAGCGCCCCGGTGGAGTCCTTCTACTGGCAGGACCCCCTCAACCAGGCGGTGATGGCCGCGTGGCAAGCGGGAATCGTGGTGGTGGTGGCGGCGGGCAACTTCGGCCCCGACCCGATGACCATCGGCGTCCCCGGCAACGTGCCCTACGTGATCACGGTGGGCGCGGTGACCGACAACTACTACCCGATGCAGCAGAGCGAGTACACGCTCGCCTCGTTCTCCTCCGCGGGCCCGACCTACGAGGGCTTCGTGAAGCCCGAGGTGGTCGCCATGGGCGGGCACATCCTCGCCTATGCACCGGACGACGGCACGCTCGCCGAGGAGTTCCCGCAGTGGGTGGTCCTGCCGTACGACGACTTCATCATGTCGGGCACGTCGATGGCGACGGCGGAGACCAGCGGGGTGGTGGCGCTGATGCTCGAGGTGAGCCCGCAGCTCACACCCGACGAGGTCAAATGTCGCCTCATGTCCAGCGCCCGCCCGGCCGTCAACGCCAACGGTGATCTCGCCTACACGGTGTTCCAGCAGGGCGCGGGGCTGATAGACGCGCAGGGCGCCGTCTACAGCACGGCGAGCAACTGCGCCAACCAGGGACTCGACGTCGCGCTCGATCTGCTCGGCACCCAGCACTACGGCGGCCGTGCCAACTACAACCCCTCGACGGGCGAGTACTACATCATGGCCACGACCCAGTCGAGCAGCTCCGGCAGCCTGCTGGGTGGGCTGGGAAATGCCGTCGGCGGACTGCTCGGCGGGCTGGCAACGGTCGTTTCAGCGGTGCCGGTCGTCGGCTCGACGCTCGGCGAGCTCCTCTGGGGGGTCGCGGAGCTCGGCGACGGGCTGCTGTGGAACGGCAGCTACTCCTCGGCGAGCGGCTACACCTGGAGCAGCGGCTATACCTGGAGCAGCGGCTACACCTGGAGCAGCGGCTACCCCTGGAGCAGCGGCTATACCTGGAGCAGCGGCTACCCCTGGAGCAGCGGCTATACCTGGAGCAGCGGCTCCGGCGGCATCACGGTGCCGCCACAGCAGTAGCAGGATGTGGGCAGGTCGCCGCGCCCGGCTCGAGGACGCACTGCGATGCACACCCGGAGGAGACTCCTCGGCGCACTGCTAGCGGGCGTGGCCGGGCTGTGTGCGCCGGGCGTGGCGCCGCGCGCCGCACTGCCCGTGCCGACGGTGCGGCCGATGTACTTCGAGCATCTGACGATGCGCGACGGCCTGTCGCAGAGCACCGTCGAGGGCATACTCCAGGACTCGCAGGGCTATATCTGGCTCGCCACCGAGAGCGGTCTCGACCGCTACGACGGCAATTCGGTGCGCGTCTACCGCCGCGAGCGCGGCAACGACCATGCGCTGGCGAGCGATTACATCTGGACCATCGCCGAGGACGCGCACGCCGACCTCTGGCTCGCGACCATCGACGGCGGCGTGGCGCGCTGGGATCGGGCGAGCGATCAGTTCGAGCTCTTTCGACACGATGAGCATCGGCCCGACTCGCTCGCGAGCGACGCGGTGCGGGTGCTGCTGATCGACAGCGACGGGCGGGTGTGGGTCGGCACGCTCGACCGCGGCCTCGACCTGCTCGATCCGCGCACCGGTCGTGCGCGCCACTTCCGACACCGCGACGGCGACCCGACCTCGTTGCCTGCGGACGCGGTGTTCGCCCTCCACCGCGATCATCTCGGCCGGATCTGGGTCGGAACCGACGGCGGGTTGTCGCGCTACGATCCGCAGAGCGGCGGGTTCCTCAATTACGAGCACTCAGCCGACGGCAGCGGACTCTCGGACGCGCAGGTCCGGGTCATCACCGAGGATCACACCGGGACGCTGTGGATCGGGACGCTGCACGGCGGTCTTGACGGGCTCGACCCGGCGAGCGGCCGCATCACGACGTTGCGTCACGATCCCGCCAACCCGCGCTCGCTGAGTCAGGACCGGGTCACCGCGATTCTCGAGGATTCGGCGCAGCGGCTCTGGGTGGCCACCGCCGACGGATTGAATCTCTTCGACCGCGCTAGCCAAAGCTTCGTCCGTTATGACAACGACCCCGACGATCCGCAGAGCCTGCGGGACAGCAACGTCATGGCGCTCTACCAGGACCGCGGCGGCGTGCTCTGGGTCGGGACCCGCGCCGGGGGCGTCAGCCACTGGAATCCCGACACGTGGCAGTTTGGCCACTACGGCAGCGCCGCCTTCCGCGACACGGAGGTGACGAGCTTCGCCGACGACGGCGCCGGTCGCATCTGGGTGGGCACCACCGGCGCGGGACTGGTGGAGATCGACGCGCGCAGCGGCGTCGAGCGCCACTACGGCACGCAGACCGCTCCGGTGCGTCTCTCGGACGACCGGGTCATGGCGCTGCTCTACGACGGCCGCAGCCTTTGGGTCGGCACCATGTCGGGCGGGCTCGACCAGCTGGATCCGGCCAAGGGCAGCGTGCGCGTATGGCGCAATGCGCCGGCGGATCCGCACTCGCTCCCCGCCGACGGCGTCATGTCGCTCTGCCAGGACCGGCGTGGCCTCATCTGGGCAGGCACTTTCGGCGGCGGCGTCGCGAGCATCGATCCGGGTAGCGGGCAGCTGACACGCTACCCCTACGGCAACGAGACGCTGAATGCGCTCAGCGACGCGCACGCGAGCGCGATCGCCGAGGATGCACGCGGCAATCTCTGGATCGGCACGGTCGGCGGCGGACTCAATCTCCTCGAGCGCTCGAGCGGCCGTTTCTATCACTACCGCCGCAACGAGCGCGATGCCACCAGTCTCGCGGACGACTCCGTGTTCGCGCTGCACGTCGACCGCCGGGGCGAAGTATGGGTGGGCACCGCGGTCGGCGGCCTCGATCACCTGGTCGGCAGCTCGGGCGCGCCGCAGGCAGTGCATTTTGAGAACGTCGCCGGCTCGCCGGCGAGCGGTGCGGTCTACGGCATCGAGTCCGACGGCGCGGACAGGCTCTGGCTCAGCACCAACGACGGGCTGGTGCGCTTCGATCCACGCAGCCACGGCGTACGCGTGTTTCACGAGTGGCACGGCCTGCAGGGCGAAGACTTCAACAGCGGTGCTTATTACCGGGACCGTGACGGCAATCTGTTCTTCGGCGGCAACCACGGCTTCAACGCCTTCACGCCCGCGGCGCTCAACTTCAGCGCGCCGTCGCCCAGGGTGGTGCTGACGGGAGTCGAGCGGCTCAATCGGCCCCTGCCCGCGCAGGCGCTGCCGGGCGTCGGTCGAACGCTGTCGCTCGCCTACGCCGACAAGCTCGTTAGCTTCGATTTCGCGGCGCTCGATTTCAGCTCCCCGGCCAACAATCGCTATCAGTACCGCCTGGACGGCTTCGACACCGGCTGGGTGGACGGCGGTGCGCTGCACCGCGCGACCTACACCAACCTCGACGCCGGCAATTACGTCCTGCGGGTGCGCGGCGCGAACGCCGACGGGGTCTGGAGCGCCGCTGAGCTGCGGGTGCCGCTGCACGTGGCGCCCGGCCCGTGGAGCTCGCCTGCCGCACGCGCGCTGTACGCGGCGGTCGGCCTGCTGCTGCTCGGCTACCTCTGGCGCCGCCTGCACGAGCGGCGGGCGCGCGCGCTGCGCTACAGCCGGCACCTCGAGGAGACTGTGCAGCAGCGCACCCACGAGCTCCAGGAGCGCAACGTGCAGCTGCAGGTGCTGGCGCGCGCCAAGAGCGAGTTCGTCGCGCGCATGAGCCACGAGCTGCGCACGCCGATGAACGGCGTGCTGGGACTGACCAGCCTGCTGCTCGATACCCGGCTCGATCAGGCGCAGCGACGCTTTGCCGAAGGCATCCACCGTTCCGCGGATTCGCTGCTCGCGATCGTCGACGACATCCTCGACCTGTCGAAGCTCGAAGCACACAAGCTGAAGCTCGATCCGGTGGAATCGGATCTGACCGCGGTCGTGGAAGAGACCCTCGAGGTGCTGGCGGCGCGCGCGGCGGGCAAGGGCATCGAGCTGCTGCTCGATGCGCCGCTGCTGCCCCTGCCGCGCGTGCTCGTGGATGCGAAGCGGCTCAGGCAGGTGCTGATCAACCTGGGCGGCAACGCCGTCAAGTTCACCGAGAAGGGTGAAGTCACCTTCCGCGTCGTGCCGCTCGATGCCTCCGAGGCGGGCACGCTGCGCGTGCGGCTCGAGGTCGCTGACACCGGCATCGGCATCGCGCCGGAGAACCAGGCGCGGGTTTTCGACGAGTTTGCTCAGGAGGATGCCTCCACGACGCGGCGCTTCGGCGGCACGGGTCTCGGGCTCGCGATCTCGAGACAGATCGTCGGGCTGATGGGAGGGCGGCTGACACTGTCGAGTACCCTGGGAGTGGGCTCGACGTTCGCCTTCGAGCTGACGCTGGCGATAACTGCCGCGGCGCCGCGTGTCGAGCCGCTCGCGCGTCTCGACGGGCTCAGGATCCTCGTGGCCGACGACAATGCCGCGGCGCGCGTGCTCATGGTCAACGCGCTGCGCGCCTGGGGCGCGCGGCCGACGCAGGCCGCCTCGCTCGCCGCCGCGCTCGAGGAGCTGCGCGGCGCAGCCTACGAGGCCGTGGTCGTCGATGACCCGCTGCCCGATGGTGCGGCACGCGAGCTGCTGCCGCAGCTGCGCGCCAGCCGTATGGCACGGCCGCGGGTCGTGCGGCTGCTGAGCTTTGCGAGTCTCACGCCGGTCGCCGCAGAGAGCGACGCCCGCGGGTGGTTCGATGCCGAGGTGACCAAGCCGCTGCGCCTGGCGCAGCTGCACGCGGCGCTCAGCGGGCGGCGGCTCACCACGGCACCTACGGCCGCGGCGCTTCCGGCCGTGGGCGCGCTCACCGGGCACGTCCTCGTGGTCGAAGACCAGCCGCTCAACCGCGAGGTGGCCGAGGGCATGCTGGCCTCACTCGGCGTGACTGTCGCCACGGCGGCCAATGGGCGCGAAGCACTCGAGAAGCTGCGCCGCGGCGGCTTCGATCTGGTGCTCATGGACTGCGAGATGCCGGTGATGGACGGTCTCACGGCCACCCAGGAGCTGCGCCGCTCGGAGCGGCCCGGCACTCGCCTGCCGGTGATCGCACTCACCGCCAACGCCACTGCCGAAGGGCGCGCCGCCTGCTTCGCCGCCGGCATGGACGATCACCTCGCCAAGCCTTTCACGCGCGCGGCGCTCCAGGAGGCGCTGGAGCGCTGGTTGCAAGCGGCGCCGGCAGACGACGCCGCCCCTGGCCCTGCCGCCGCTACCGTGACGGCCGGCGCTGCGGCCGCCGGGCCCGTGGCTGCCGGGGAATCCGCCGCGGAGCTGCTGCTCGACCACGCGACGCTCGCCGCGCTGCGGGCGCTGCCCCAGCGCGGCGGGCAATCCAT
>JASHTN010000401.1 GCA_030040525.1 Gammaproteobacteria bacterium
AGACACGCTACGACCCGCATGACTCGACGCTCGAGAAACTGCGGCCGATGCTGGCGGCCGAGCGACTGACGACGCGGGTACTGGACGCCAACGGGCTCGCCCTGCACAACGAGGTGCAGCAGACGGTGCTGAAGCTGGCGCGCGAGCAGCGCGTCCGGGTGCGCCAGGACAAGCTGCGGATCGAGGACCCGGTGAAGGTGCTGAAGGATGTCGGCACCGCGCCGCTGTCCGGGGAGATCGCCTGTCTGGATGCGGTGGTCACGCGACTCGAGAGCGACCTCGGTCCGATGCGCGAGCGCGCGAGCGCCTGGGCGCTCGGCGATGTGGAGCGGCTGCGCCAGCTGCCGCACACGGACGAGCGCACGGCCTGCGTCGCGGCCGTCTCGACCTCCGACCGCGTGCGCGGCCTGATCCAGCGTGCGCAGGA
The DNA here is from genome assembly GCA_030040525.1 of Gammaproteobacteria bacterium. Classification (GTDB taxonomy): domain Bacteria; phylum Pseudomonadota; class Gammaproteobacteria; order Steroidobacterales; family Steroidobacteraceae; genus 13-2-20CM-66-19. The sequence goes on from JASHTN010000401.1 coordinate 428, forward strand.
CGACTGGCTGCTGGTGGTCGAGGAATCCCTGGCGCGCAACCGCGGCACGCTCGCCGTGCAGTCGATGGACCGGCTGCTCGGGGACGGCGGCGCGCTCGAGGCTCTCAGGGCACGCGGTTACTCGGTCGAGGGACCCTAGACGGTCGCCCGAACCGGACCGCTGCCAGGCGGGCAAAAGTCGCGAAAAGCGCCGCAGGCGCGCTTCGCCTAACTAACTGACAAGTGCACAGCACCAGGCGACCGCAACCTGAGCGAGCGCCAGGGCTCCGCTGAGCCATTGCGGCACGCGATCGAGCAGGCGCCGCAGGTGCGGCTGGGCCGCCGCCGCGCCGAGCAGCACTCCGGCGACGAATCCCGCGACATGACCGACGAGGTCCGTGCCCTCGCCCGAGGAGCCGGTCCAGCCGAGCAGCACGACCCCTGCAATCAACGGCCCCCAGCGGCGCGCCCAGCGCTGCCGCACGTGCCAGCGCTCCCGCCAGGAATGGGCCGAGAGGGCGCCGAGCGCCGCGAACACTGCCGTGGAGGCACCGACCGCGCCGTGCTCCGGCGGACCCGAGAGCCCTTCCATGAGGTTGGCGAGCGCGCCGCCGCTCACGGTGAGGAGCCAGGCGAGGCCCGCGCCGATCTGGCGGGCGGCCAGCCAGCCGAACCAGATCCCGGCGCCGAGATTGGCGACCAGGTGCGGCGCGTCCAGGTGCAGCGTGAGCGCCGTCCAGGCGCGCCACCACTGTCCGGCCTGCACACGCGCGCAGTCGAGCGCGCCCAGATCGAAAGCGTCGAGCCGCACCAGGCCTGCGGACAGAGCGGATGCCACGCCGATCAGCGTCGCGGCATACAGCAAACACCCGACCCATGCGTACGGATAGAGGCGCGGCGGTGGGGGCGGCGGCGGGGGCGGGCGATTCTCGGCCTCGTACTGGGCCAGCTGCCGGACGGCTTCCGCTGCGTCGCGCGCCTCGACCTGCAGCAGGAATTCCCCGTACGCGGACACCACCGCGCCCGCAACGCCGACCGCGAGCAGCACCAGCAGCCGCTCCTCGCACGGGCGGCGCCGCCACGAGCGATAGACCGTCACGGGAGGCTCGATGCTCATCGCGGCGCACCGGGCGCTGCGCGCTCTAAGCGCTCTGCCGCCGCAGGTGCGTGATCGCGAGCAGCTCCCGGGCGACATTGCCGATCAGCTCGTAGAGCGCCTCACTCGAGCGCCAGAGCGCCGGCGCGTTCGGCAGATACGGCAGGAGGCTGAAGCGGTCACGCAGCGGCACCCACAGATCGGTCGGCGCCGCCACCACCTCGAGTCCGGCGCTGGCAAACTCCTGCATCGCGCGCCACTCGTGATCGGCGCTCGTGACCAGGATGATGCGCGTGACCCCCTCGGGGCGCAGCAGTCGCGCGGAGAACGCCGCGTCCTGGAAGGTATCGCGCGATTTACCGTCGACCCAGCGGGTGCGAACGCCGAAGTTGCGCGCCAGACTGGCGCGCATCGCCAGCGCTTCCTCCGCCGTGCCCGAGACCAGCACCGGCAGGCCCGTGCGCTGCGCGAGGAACGCACCGTAGGTGACGCGCTCGAGGAGCTCCGAGCTGACCATCGGCCCGCCGTACTCGGGAGCGAAGTCGCGCGCCGCAGCGCCGCCGAGTATCACGATCGCCTGGGCGTTGGGCGACTTGCTGAGATCGAGCGGCGGGCAGCGCTGAGCGAGTCGCGTCAGCGCACTCGCCACCACCGGCGTCGCGAGCAGCCAGAGCGTCACCAGCGCAGCGCCCAGCAGCACCCAGCCGGCGCGCCGCGTGCGCAGCGCCGGGCGCCGCGACAGCCATAGTCCGAGCGCCGCCAGCAGCAGCAGGTCCGCCGGCGGCAGGATCAGGGTCCGCAGGATCATCTTCAGGGTAATGAGCATCGGCTTGGCTCCGCTCTCAGATCCGGATCGCCTGCCAGGCGCGCGAGCGCCAGCGCAGGAACAGTGTCGAGCCCAGCAGCATCACGTAGATGAGCACCGCTACCCAACCGCCGTAGGCTCCCCAGCCGAACTGCGGCAGGAAGTGCACCCAGCCGGCGCCGGGCGCGAAAGTCAGCGCGTGGGCGAGCGGCACGAACAGCAGCAGCGACACGACCAGCACGAGCGCCGCCGGGATCCTGACATCGCCCGCACCGCGCAGGCACAGGCTGCTGCCGAGATTCAGGCCGTCGAAGAACTGGTAGCCCGCGGCGAGCCACAGCAACTGCACGCCGAGCGCCACCGCCGCGGCCGCATCCGCATCGTGCGCGCCGGTGAAGAACGGCAGGATCCATTGCCCGCCGAGCGCGATCAGCACACCGATGCCGCCCATGTAGAGCGCCGCCAGCAGAATGACGCGGTTGCCGACCCGCTGCGCCCAGTCGAGCGCGCCGGCGCCGATCGACTGACCGACGAGCGTCGTGCCGGCGGAGGCGATGCCGAAGCCCGGCATGTAGGCGAGCGAGGTCAGAATCACCACCATCTGGGTTGCGGCACCACCGGCGGTGCCGAGGCGCGTCTGCATCATCTGGAAGATCGCGAAGCCCAGCAGGTCTGCAGCCGGCGACAGTCCCATCGGCACGCCGAGGCGCAGCTGCCTGAGCAGCCGCCGGCCGTTCGGCCGCCAGGTGAGGTCCGGGCGGTAAGGGCGGCGGTAGTGCGGCCCGAGGAAGATGCCGAGCGCGAAAATGAGCCCGAGCAGCTGCGCGGTGTTGGTCGCCCAGGCGGAGCCGGCGATGCCCCAGCCGAGCCGGAAGATGTACAGCTGGTTGAGCAGCGCGTTGGTGACCGTGGTCACGAGCGTGATCAGAAGCGTGATGCGCGGCCGCCCGATGCCGTTAAAGAAGCCGAGCATGGCCCAGACTGCGGCCGCGACGCAGGCGCCGCCGACGCGCGGGAACCAGAAGGACGATGCCAGGCGCTCGACGCCGGGATCGAAGCCGAAGGGTGCGAGGATCAGATGGCGCGCGGCCCCGAGCAGCACGAACAGCGGCGCGGCGCACGCCATGGCATAGAGCGCGGTCCAGACGGCCGCACTCGCGCGGCGGTAGCAGCGCGCGCCGAAGCTCTGCGCCACCAGCGTCTGCACCGCGGTACCGGCGCCGCCGAGCACCAGCACCACCACGATCACCAGCCACTGCACCGCGCCCACTGCCGCGAGCGCCTTGGTCGAGATGCGCCCCATGAACCACATGTCGGTGAGATTCAGCACGATCTGCACCGCGCTGTTGGCCATCAACGGAGCGGCAAGGGCGAGCACCGCGCGCTGATCGACGTGCGCGCATCCCGCAGCGTCGATGCGCTGCGCGGGCAGGCTGCGGCCGGTGTGGAGCGAGTCAGTCCGGAAATCCATGGCAACATCCGCGGGGATGAGTCATTCTCGCACACATGGCAAGAC
>JASHTN010000402.1 GCA_030040525.1 Gammaproteobacteria bacterium
GGCATATCGAACTCGGGAACGACGCGGACCCCGCGAGCGTGCGCGTACGCGATGAAGTCTCGGATCTCACCCTGCGTGTAGTACGCGCCCTCGGACCCCATTCCGGCGAGTTTAGGGAATTTCCTGCTCTCGACGCGAAAGCCCTCATTGTCGGAAAGGTGCCAGTGCAGGACGTTCATTTTCACTGCGGCAAGACCATCAACGTTGCGCTTGAGCACATCGAGCGGTATGAAGTGGCGGCTGACGTCGATGAGCAGACCCCGCCAGGGAAAACGGGGCTGATCTTTTATGGCAACTGCCGGGACGGCGAATCCCGTTGGAGTGACCTCTACCAGCTGAAGAAAGGTCTGTAATCCGTGCAACACGCCCAAGGTTGTGGGTGCCATGAGCTTCGCGCCGGAGTCGGTGACAGTCAGCTCGTAGGATTCGTCATCGCCGAGCCTCTGCACGGCTCCGAGACCGTGTTCGGCATGGATCCGAAGCGTTGGCGTCGCAGAGTTTGGCCGGAACGGAATTCCGGTTTGGCGGGAAAGCTGTGCTGTGAATCGCTGGACTGCGCTGTCAAGAGAGGGGTCGCGCACTCCACTTACGGCAACTGAGAACGACTGGATGATGAATAATTGGCCGGCGCCCCGCTGAACGCTCGCAGGCATGGGCATAAGGTCAAGCGGCGTTGAATCTTGGGCCGCCGCATAGGGTGCCGAGATTAAAGTCGCGGCCAGTAAGAGTGCTCGTCGCATAAGTTCACCTGCGTGCAGCCGACGCCTATGGTCGGAATGTTTGACTATGCTCGAAGAAAGTGCGTGTTGTTATAGATTCAGGATTTCTTGGTCATTTCTGATCCGCGAGCGAATTCCCGACGAGTCGCTCTACATGATCGGCGTGACCTGAGCGTGCGCACCTGCCGGGGGCGGCTGAGCCACGAGACTCTCAAGTCGCCGCAGCGGGCCGAGGTACTTCTCGTAGCGTCGCCAGCGCCCGACCGAGGCTCCGTAGATCGGCTGGCGAACCTGCCAGCGGCTGGCCGTGATGACGACGCGCTCCGTCCGATGAAACTCGAGACACCTCTCGTCCCAGGGGAGGCCGATGAAATCCAGCATCCGCCGCGTCCACGCTTCCTGATTCGCGATGAGCGCTTCGTAAGGAACTTCCAGCAGGCTCGAGGCGGGCAGGAGCGCGCGCCAGTGATTGGTGATGCGGACGTACTCGCCGTAATAATGCGCCAGATCGTCGAAATCGTTGCCATAGCGCGCCGTGGTGAAAAAGTTCTGGAAGTAAATCGACAGACAGGTATCGATGGGGTGGCGTTGCATGTGGATGATCCGCGCCCGCGGGAAGGCGGCGTGAATCAATCCGGCGAAGAGGAAATTGGCCGGCATCTTGTCGATGACACGCAGCGCGCCGCCGGCTGATGCCGTGAGTCGCCCGAGATAGTCCCGCGCCATATCCGGTATCAGGCTCGCCGCGCTCTCGCTGCCGAGGCCCGCCTTCTCAAAGGCTACGAACGCGCGGTCCCAGAACCGCACCTCCCCGGCACCGAACACCGACGGGTGCGAGGCAAGGATCTGCTCGGTGAGTGAAGTGCCCGATCTCGGCATGCCGATGATGAAAACTGGCAGCTCGGAGGCAGAAGCACCGCTGTGATACTGGCGCAGCAAGGTCGAATCAAAAGCGGCAAGCAGCCGGTCGGTGCGCTGGCTGAGCTTCGCACGGTTGTACTGGGCTCCATGTCGTTTGCTCAACTCATTGGCCTGCCGATAGTGGCTGAACGCCTCGTCGTATTGTCCGACGTCGTCGAAGTATTTGCCGAGCGCGTAGCGCAGGCTGATCTCGTGTTCGAGCTGCAAATGCTTTGTCAACAGGCCCTGGGCGCCCTGTAGCCAGGCGGTGTCTTCCCGGGTCATCTTGCGATGCGCGGCGATGCCGCAGTACGCGACCGGGAAATGCGGATCGAGGTCAAGCGCGCGCTCGAATAGCTGCAGCGCTTCGGCAAACCGTCCGCGGTCGGCGCGCAGGTCACCCAGAACCGTCATTGCCTCGGCGCAGCCCGGATCGACGGCGAGAGCGTCCCGACAGCTCGCTTCCGCCTCACTGGCACATCCCTGCATACGCAGCACCGCGGCGAGGCTCAGGTGGGCCTGCCGGTAGTCGGGCTGTAGTGCCAGCGCGCTGCGAAAGCTGGCCGCCGCCGCCGCCGGCTGCCCCAATTCGAACAACGCGTTGCCGAGATTGTAGTGGCTGCCGGCACGCTGCGGGTCCAACTCGATGGCCCGACGGTAGAGGGGCAGCGCTTCGCGACGCTGGCCGAGGTCGCGCAGTACGTTGCCGAGGTTATTCAGTGCCTCCACGTAGCGGGGGTTGAGAGTGAGCGCCTGCCGGTAACTCGCTGCCGCCTGCTGGCGTTGCCCCAGGGCGGCGAGCATCAGGCCGAGGTAGTTGTGCGCCACGCTCGACTGCGGGTCGAGCGCTGTCGCGCGCCGAGCCGCGGCCCGCGCCTCCGGCAGTCGCCCGAGCTGCCAGAGTGCATTGGCCAGATTGCAGTGTATTTTGGCGCTGTCGGCTTTGACCTCAAGGGCCAGCTGGTACCAGCCAGCCGCCTCCGCGGGCTGTCCCGTCTCCAGGAGCGCACTACCGAGGTTGTTCCGCGCCTCGGCCGAACGCGGGTCGATCTCGAGCGCACGTCGATAGAGCGGCAGGGATTGCCGCGGCTGGCCGCGAGCACGCAGGGCATCTGCGGCATCGATCAGGCGCAGCGCTTCCTGTACCCGATCATTGTTGAGCATCGCGACCGACGCGCCGCTGCCGCGTGGGTTGTCGCCGCCGTTCGGTGCGTCCGCCGCTGCGGGCATCGACCTTGCGGCGGACAGCAACCCGCAGCAGTTCTTGTATTTCCGGCGGCTACCGCACGGGCACGGATCGTTCCGACCCGGTTTCACGCTCATTTCCTTCGTCGCGATAGTGACTTAGTGCGTCGCCGAGGGCATTCGCGAACGGCGCGAGCCAAGACACGAAGTGCTTCCAATGCCCGAGCCCCTCGCTATAGAGCGTCTGCCGAACCTGCTCGGAGC
>JASHTN010000403.1 GCA_030040525.1 Gammaproteobacteria bacterium
CCAGGCGCGCCGACAGCACACCCTCGATCGCGCGGATCTGACCGAGGAGCTCGGCGCCGAGCGCCCCATCGGCGTCGATGAGGGTGTAGGCGTACTCGCCGCGGGACTTGTTGAGCAGGTCGGCGATATTGATCCCCGCCCGCGCGAGACAGGTGGAGATCTGGCCGACCATGTTCGGCACGTTGCGATTGGCCACGCACAGGCGCGTGGTGCCGGGCACCCGCGGCAGCAGCGCCTCGGGGTAGTTGACGCTGTTCTTCAGGTTGCCGTTCTCGAGAAAATCGCGCACCTGCTCGGCCACCATGATGGCGCAGTTCTCCTCGGCTTCGGCGGTGGAGGCGCCGAGGTGCGGCAGCGTCACGATGCGCGCGTGGTCCTTGAGCGCATTGCTCGGGAAGTCGCACACGTAGCCGTTCAGCCGGCCGCTGCCGAGTGCCTCGAGCACCGCGGCCTCCTCGACGATCGCGGCGCGCGCGAAGTTGAGCAGCGTGCCGCCCGGCTTCATGAGCCGCAGGCGCGCCGCGTTCACCAGGTGCGTGGTGTCGGCGTTGAGCGGCACATGCACCGTGACGGCAGCGGCGCGCGCGAACAGGTCCTCGAGCGAGAGCGCCTGCTCGACGCTGGCTGACAGCTGCCAGGCGCGCGCCACGGTGATCTGCGGATCGTAGCCGAGCACTTTCATGCCGAGCGCGAGCGCGGAGTTCGCCACCTCGACACCCACCGCGCCGAGGCCCACCACCCCGAGGGTGCGGCCCGGCAACTCGCAGCCCACGAAGCGCCTCTTGTCCTTCTCGACCGCCGCCTCGATGGCGGCATCATCGCCCGCGAGACCGCGTACGAACAGCCACGCCGGCACGATGTTGCGCGCCGCGAGCAGCAGTCCTGCGAGCACCAGCTCCTTCACGGCGTTGGCGTTCGCCCCCGGAGTGTTGAACACCGGGATGCCGCGCCGGGTCAGGTCCGCGACCGGAATGTTGTTGACCCCGACGCCGGCGCGTCCGACGGCGCGCACGGCGGTCCCGACGGCCGCGGCGCTGAGCTCGGCCGACCGCAGCAGGATCGCGTCCGGCTCGGTGACCTCCGGTCCGACCTCGTAGCGCTCGCGCGGCAGCCGCTCGAGCCCGCGGCGGCTGATGCTGTTGAGGGTGAGGATGCGGTAGGGCATGGCTGCTTCAGCCGTGGCGGCGCTGGAAGTCCTGCATGAAGCCGATCAGCGCTTCGACTCCCTCGAGCGGCATGGCGTTGTAGATGCTGGCGCGCATGCCACCTACCGAGCGGTGGCCGGCGAGATTGGCGAGCCCGGCGGCGCGCGCCTCGGCGAGGAACGGCTCCTCGAGCGCCGCATCCGCCAGCCTGAACCGCACATTCATCCACGAACGGCACTGCGGCTCGACCGGGTTCGAATAGAACCCCGAGGCATCGATCGCGGCGTACAGGCGCTGCGCCTTGACGCGGTTGCGCTCGCCGATGGCCGCAAGACCGCCCTGGGCCTTGAGCCAGCGGAACACCAGCCCCGCCAGATACCACGCGAAAGTCGGCGGTGTGTTCAGCATCGAGCCCTCGGCCGCCATCGACCGGTAGTGCCACACTGCCGGCGTGCCGGGGCGCGCCCGGCTGGTGAGCTCCTCGCGCACGATCACCACCACGAGGCCGGCAGGCCCGATGTTCTTCTGCGCGCCGGCGTAGATGAGCCCGAACTTCGATACATCGATGGGCCGCGACAGCAGCGTCGAGGACATGTCGGCGACCAGCGGCACAGCGCCGGTCTCGGGCACGTACGGAAACTCCACGCCGCCGATCGTCTCGTTCGGCGTGTAATGCACGTAGGCCGCGCCGGGCGTCAGCCGCAGCGCGCGCGGCTCAGGCGCGCGTGTGTACTTCGAGGCGGCCTCGTCCGCCGCCACGTTGACGCGCGCGGTGAAGCGTTCGGCCTCGGCGAGCGCTTTCTTCGACCAGTGGCCGGTCACCACAAAGTCGACGGTCGAGTCCGCACTCGCCAGATTCAACGGCACGGCGCAGAACTGCCCGGTGGCTCCGCCCTGCAGGAACAGCACCTGGTAGTCGGGGGGTATGCCGAGCAGCTCGCGCAGCAGCGCCTGCGCCTCGCGCGCCACGGCCAGAAACGGCTTGCCGCGATGGCTGATCTCCATCACCGACGCGCCGGAGCCCTGCCAGTCGGTGAGCTCCTCACGGGCCTGTTCCAGGACTTCCACGGGCAGCGCGGCCGGCCCCGCAGCGAAGTTGAATACGCGCACGAGCGCCCTTCCAGGTCGATTCACACCATCAGGGAACGCGCGATCTTAGCAACGCCGCCGCGCGGGCTGTAAGAACTTTCGGGCCTATGCAGCTGACTAGGAAGCCGCCGGCGGCGGCTCGCTCGCGCCCGGCTCGCCGGCGGACTGCGCGCCTGCGACAGCCTCCTCCTCGCCCGCCTCCAGGCTCGCGACCCGCTCGATGCCCACCAGCCGCTCGCCCTCGCCGAGGCGGATCAGCCGCACGCCCTGCGTGTTGCGCCCCTGCACCGAGATCTCGTCGACCGTGGTGCGCACCAGCGTGCCGCTCGAGCTGATCAGCATGATCTCCTGTCCGGGCACGACCTGGAGCGCCGCCACGGTGTCGCCGTTGCGGCCCCCGGTCTGCAGCGCGATCACGCCCTGGCCGCCGCGGCCGTGCGCCGGGAACTCCGCCAGCGGCGTCAGCTTGCCGTAGCCGGCGGCGGAGGCGGTCAGCACGGGCCCTGCACCGATCACGATGAGGGCGATCAGCTCCTGCCCGTGGCTCAGGCGGATGCCGCGCACGCCCGCCGCCTCGCGCCCCATGTGACGCACCTCGTGCTCGTGGAAGCGGATCGCCTTGCCGCCGCTCGACACCAGCATGATCTCACGCTCGCCGTCGGTGAGCGCCACGCCCACCAGCTGATCGTTGGCGTGCAGGTCGACGGCGATGATGCCGGTGGAGCGCGGCCGGGAGAAGGAGGCGAGTGGCGTCTTCTTCACCGTGCCGGCGCGGGTCGCCATGAAGACGAAATGCTGCTCGTCGTACTGCTTCACGGGCAGCAGCGCGTTGATCTTCTCGCCCTCCTCCAGCGGCAGCAGGTTCACCATCGGCTTGCCGCGCGCGCCGCGGCCCGCCTGGGGAAGCTCGTAGACCTTGAGCCAGTAGACCTTGCCGCGGTTGGAGAAGCACAGCACGGTATCGTGGGTGTGGGCGACGAACAGCTTCTCGACGAAGTCCTCGTCCTTGACCGCGGTCGCGGTCTTGCCGCGCCCGCCGCGACGCTGCGTCTGGTACTCCGTGAGCGGCTGGCTCTTGGCGTAGCCGGCGTGCGAGAGCGTCACCACCACGTCCTGCGGCTCGATCAGGTCCTCGGTGGTGAGGTTGAGATGATCGCGGTTGATCTCGGTGCGGCGCGCATCGCCGTAGTTCGCGCGGATCTCGAGCAGCTCGCCGCGCACCACCTGCGTGAGCCGCTCGGGCCGCGCCAGGATGTCGCTCAAGTCGCGGATACTGTCGAGCAGCTCGCGGTACTCGGCCACGATCTTCTCGCGCTCGAGCCCGGTGAGGCGGTGCAGGCGCATGTCGAGGATCGCCTGAGCCTGCGGCTCCGAGAGCCGGTAACCGCCGCCGTTCAGGCCGAGCTCCGCGGCGAGGCCCTGCGGTTTGGTCGAGATCGCCCCGGCGCGCTCCAGCAGCTCGAGCACCAGTCCCGGCGGCCAGGCGCGCGCCACCAGCTGCGCCCGCGCCTCGGGCGGCGAGCGCGCCGCCTTGATGAGCGCGATCACCGCGTCGATGTTGGCGAGCGCCACCGCGAGTCCCTCGAGAACGTGGGCGCGCTCGCGCGCCTTGGCGAGATCGTAGATGGTGCGGCGGGTGACCACCTCGCGGCGATGCCGGATGAAGGCCTCGAGCATCTCCTTGAGCGACATCAGCTTCGGCTGCCCGTCCTGCAGCGCCACCATGTTGATGCCGAACACCGTCTCCATCGGCGTCTGCGCGTAGAGATTGTTGAGGACGATCTCGGTCACCTCGCCGCGCTTGAGCTCGATGACCAGCCGCATGCCGTCCTTGTCGGACTCGTCGCGCAGGCCGTCGGCGGCGATGCCGTCGATCAGCTTCTCGCGCACCAGCTCGGCGATGCGCTCGATGAGGCGCGCCTTGTTGACCTGGAAGGGCAGCTCGGTCACGACAATCGCCTGGCGGTCGCCGCGGCCGACGTCCTCGATGACGACGCGTGCGCGCACCGAGAGGCGCCCGCGCCCGGTGCGGTAGGCAGTGGCGATCTCCTGCGCACCGTTGATGATGCCGCCGGTCGGGAA
>JASHTN010000035.1 GCA_030040525.1 Gammaproteobacteria bacterium
CGCAGCACACGGCGGTCGCCGGACCGGCGCACGAGTTGCTCGGGCGCTACGCGCAGCTGCGCTACGGGGTCGTCGATCCCGCGACGCGCTCGCGCGAGGTCGAGGAGTTCCGGCGCGCGGTCGCGCGACTGCGCCTGCGCTAGTGTCAGCCTGCGCTCGCTTCAAAAGGCGCGCCGGCCGGCCGCGCGCGGCGGCCACTCAGGTCGCGTGCTCGCGCGTCTCGCGGAAGCTCAGGTCCGGCCAGCGCTCGATGGTGAGCTCGAGATTGACGCGCGAGGGGGCGAGATACACCAGCGCGCCGGCATGATCAAGCGCCAGCTGCTCGTGCGCCCGGCGACGGAATTCCTCGAGTCTGGCCGGCACGGCGCTCAGCACCCAGCGCGCCGTGTGCACCGCCACGGGCTCGAACACGCACTGCACGCCGTACTCGTCCTGCAGGCGGAACGCCACCACCTCGAACTGCAGCTGTCCCACCGCGCCGAGGATCAGCTCGTTGTTGCGCAGCGGTCGGAACAGCTGCGTGGCACCCTCCTCGCACAGCTGCGCCAGCCCCTTCTGCAGCGCCTTGGCCCGCAGCGGGTCCTTGAGCACCGCGCGGCGGAATATCTCGGGGGCGAAATTCGGCACGCCCGTGAAGGTGAGCCTCTCCCCCTGGGTGAACGTATCGCCGATGTTGATGGTGCCGTGATTGTGCAGGCCGATGATGTCGCCTGCGAAAGCCTCCTCGGTCGGCGCGCGCTCGGCGGCCATGAAGGTGAGCGCGTCCGAGACGCGCACCTCCTTGCCGATCCGCGCGTGGTACAGGCGCATGCCGCGGGCATAGCGCCCCGCGCACAGCCGCAGGAACGCAATGCGGTCGCGGTGCCCCGGATCCATGTTGGCCTGGATCTTGAAGACGAAGCCGGCGAGCGCCGGCTCGAGCGGCTCGACGACGCGCTCGCGCGCGCCTCGCGGCAGGGGTTCCGGAGCCTGCGCGACGAACGCCGCGAGCAGCTCCTCGACGCCGAAGTTGTGGATCGCGGAGCCGAAGAACACCGGGGTCTGCCGCCCGGCGCGATACGCCGCCGGGTCGAAGCTGTGGGTGGCGCCCCTGACGAGCTCGATCTCCGCGGCGAGGGCATCGCGGGACTCGCCGAGGAACTGCCGCGCCGCATCGCTCGCCAGTCCGTCGATGATGCGGTTTTCGCCCACGCGCCCCCGCTCGCCGGCCGTATATGCGTAGATGCGGTCCTCGGTGAGGTGATAGATGCCGCGCAGCTCGCGCCCCATCCCGATCGGCCAGGTGACCGGTGCGGTCCCGATGCGCAGCACGCTCTCGATCTCATCGAGCAGCTCGATCGGCGGCCGGCCGTCGCGGTCGAGCTTGTTGATGAAGGTCATGATCGGCGTGTCGCGCAGCCGGCACACCTCCATCAGCTTGACGGTGCGCTCCTCGACCCCCTTGGCGCAGTCGATGACCATGAGCGCCGAGTCGACCGCGGTGAGCGTGCGGTAGGTGTCCTCGGAGAAGTCCTCGTGCCCCGGCGTATCGAGCAGGTTGACGATGCAGTCGCAGTACGGGAACTGCATCACCGAGGAGGTGACCGAGATGCCGCGCTGCTGCTCGAGCCGCATCCAGTCCGAGGTTGCATGGCGCGCGGCCTTGCGGCCCTTGACGGTGCCGGCCATCTGGATGGCGCCGCCGAACAGCAGCAGCTTCTCGGTGAGCGTGGTCTTGCCGGCGTCGGGGTGCGAGATGATCGCGAACGTCCGCCGCCGCCGGACCTCGGCAGCCAGGTCAGTCATGTCGCTGCCGGATGCGTCAGCTGGCAGGAGCGCCGGCGGCGCGCAGCGCGAGCCTGAACACCGCCGCATCCTCGCGGCCGCCGACGGCCTGGTAATAGCCGCGCCGCATGCCGACCTGGACGAAACCGAACGCGAGGTACAGCCGGATGGCTGCGGTGTTGGAGGGGCGTACCTCGAGAAACGCCTCGCCCATGCCCGCTTCCTGCGCGCGCTCGAGGAGCGAGCGCAGCAGCCGCTTGCCGATTCCCCGGCAGCGTATCGCGCCCGCGACGCACAGGTTGAGCACGTGGGCCTCGCCGGCGCCGAGACTCATCACGCCGTAGGCGGCCACCTGCCGCCCGAGCGTCACCACCCGGCACGTGTAGCCGACCCGCAGACAGTCGCGGAAGATGCCCTCGCTCCAGGGGAACTGGTACGAGGCGCGCTCGACCGCCACCACCTCGGCGAGGTCGCCGGTGCGCATCGGCCGGATCTGCAGTTCCGGTTCGGAGGTGAGGAGCTCAGGTGCCGTTGCCATGGGTCGCGGTGCCTGCGGACGTCGGTGCGGTCAGTTGCTGGAACAGGTTGCGGGCAAACTTCAGATCCTCCCACGCCTTGCGCTTGTCCCCCGGGCTGCGCAAGAGGTATGCAGGATGATACGTCACGACCAGCGGCGTGTTCAGCTCGCCGAAGTGGTGTACCCGGCCGCGCAGCCGCGCCAGCGGCGCATCCGTCGCGAGCAGATTCTGCGCCGCGATGCGCCCCACGGCCAGAATCAGCCTCGGCTGCAGTAGGGCGATCTGCCGCAGCAGGTACGGCAGGCAGGCGGCGACCTCCTCGGGCTTCG
>JASHTN010000404.1 GCA_030040525.1 Gammaproteobacteria bacterium
TCGTCGGCGACCGCCGGGGCGAGCGGTGCCACGCCGTAAACACCGGTGCCGTCCGGCGCTTCGACGACGCGCGCACCGGCGGCGTGCAGCAACTGCCGCACGTCGCTTGCCGTCAGCGCCGGCGCGAACGCCACGCGCACGAGCTGCGGGACCACCGCGGTTGTCTCGGTGCGCGTCGCATAGCGCGGCAGCGACCAGCGGTAGAGACCCGTGGCGAGGGTCGCCGCGCCGACGGCCAGCACGAAGGTCGCCGCCCACGCCAGTCCCGGCGGCCGCCACGCCGCGCGCCAGCGCCGTGCCTGCCCGGTGTCGGCGGGTGCGGTCGGCGGCCGGGGCACGGTCGCGGTGCCGTCAATGCGCTCGAGGAGCTTGCGGAACGACGGACCCGGCGCATAGACGATGCGCTCGGGCTCGATCATGGCGGCGCGCAGCCGGCGCTGTTCGGCAAGCTCGCGTGTGCATGCCTCGCAGGCGCGCGCGTGCTGCTCGACCCGCAGCCGCGCGGCGACCTCCAGCCGCCCGTTGACCAGCCACGGCAGCAGCATCCAGGACTCCTCGTGGGAACAGCCGGCACTGGCAGTCATGACGCGTCGATCTCCTGCACGGCGTTGGCGCCCGCGCCGGGCGGCCTGCCGGACAGCTCCGGCAGCAGCCTCTGCAGCTTGGCGCGGGCGTGAAACAGCCGCGTCTTCACCGTGTTGACCGGGCAAGCCATGATCAGCGCGATCTCCTCGCAGGAGAAGCCGAGCTCGTAGCACAGCTCGACCGCCAGGCGCTGCTCGACCGGCAGGCGCGCCAGCGCGTGGCCGAGCCAGTCGCGCAGCTCCGCGGCGCGCACCGGCTCGTCCGCCGCGGACGCGGCCAACGGAGCCTCGCGGCATTCGCGGGCGCGGGTGCGTGCGGCGGCGCGGAACGCATTGCGTGCCTTGCGGTAGGCGATGCCCATGATCCAGGTCGAGGGTTGCGAATCGCCGCGGAACTCGTGCGCGCGGCGCCACACCACCCAGAAGGTGTCGTTGATGATCTCCTCGGCGAGCTCGTAGCGGCGCGTGAGCCGTGTGAGGAAGCGCGCCAGCCGGCGGTGGTACAGGTTGTAGAGCTCCTCGAACGCCCGCCGGTCGTGGCGGGCGACGCGCGCGATGAGCTCGTTCTCGCGTGCCGGTCCCGCTCCATTGCGCGGGCCCGCCTCCGGCAGGCCGCTGTCACTCAAGCTCGTGGCCATCGATACCCCGCTCTCATGCGGTAAGTGTCCGGGCGCGCGCTGGCGGTTCACTCGTTGGCACTATCGGCCGGAGCGGCGCCGCGGTCAAAACTGCCAGCTCAGCGTGGCGGCCATCCGGTGGTCGGCGAGCGGGTAGGGGAAGAGCCCGGCGGCCGCACGCTGCGCCACGAAGTAGCCGACATCGAGCCGCCAGCGGCCCGGCTCGTACGCCAGGCCCGCGTTGCCGTAGGCGTAGCCGACGGCCGCCAGACCCTCGGCGCCGCGTGCGCTCGCGTAGTAGTAGCCGGCGCCGCCGGTGACATAAAACGCGCCCGTGATCAGCCACTGCGCGGAGCCGTCAGCCACCCAGGCGGCGCTGCGCCCGAGGCGCTGGTAGGCATAGGTCTCATAGGTCTCATAGGTCTCATAGGTCCCGTAGCCGACGGGCCGGTAGGCGTAGCGGGCGGCGCTCGGGATCGCCGTCACTGACAGCGTACAGAGGTCGAGCCAGGAGAGCGCGGCGTCGATCTCCTGGTAATCATCCGACGCCTGCTCGGATCCGCCGATCAGGTGATCGGCGCGGGCGGAGAGCGTCGCGCTCCATTCGGCACCGAGCGCCAGGCGCCCCCCGGCGTACGCCTGCAGCTCGCCGGAGGCCCCGGGCTCGAGGTGAGAATCGCGAGTGGAGGCCCAGAGACCCGCGAACAGGCCGCCCGCGCTGACCGCGTGCACATCCGCCTGGAGGGCTGCGTGCCCGTCGCTCTCGGAGACGCCGCGGTAGATGTAATCGCTGGTGAGCGCGAGGTTGCCGCCGAGCGTTGGGTTGTCGGCCTGGGCGGGTGCCGCCTGCGGCGCGCCGGCAAAGGCGAGCAGGGTCAGCGCGCAGAGGGCTGGCGTTGCCGGCTTGCCGGGGTGCGGGACCGTCATATACTCGAGCCTGTGCCGACACGGGCTGCGGCAGCGGCCGCCGCCGTACGCTGCATTGTTGCAAACCTCAAGGGTGCTGCGCGATCCGATCATGGCTGCGAGGGTTAACGTTCCGGAAGGCGCAAAGTCAGACACGCCCGGCACCGCGCCGGCGGGTCAGACGCCCGAGCTCGCGGAGGCGGTCAGCGCCGAGCTGGCTGTCGAGCGCTGGCAGGGGGGCAGCGTGGCACGCACCACCGACTTCGTGGCGGAGGAGGTGCCGGTGGCACTCGTCTATCACGACGTACCGCACGTGGTGATGCTGGCCACGCCGGCCGACCTGGAGGACTACGCGGTCGGGTTCACGCTGAGCGAGGCGCTGGTGGCGCGCACCGAGGAGATCCGCGGCGTCAGCGTGACTCGCGGCGCGGCCTCGGTCGATGTGCACATCACGGTCGCCTGGGAGCGCTTCACGCAGCTGCTGCAGCGGCGGCGCAATCTCACCGGGCGCACCGGCTGCGGGCTGTGCGGCGCGGAGACCGCGGCGGATGCCATCCGCGAGACCGCCCCGGTGCCCGCGGGCGTGGCGGTGACGGTCGATGAGCTGCACGCGGCCATCGAGCAGATCGGGCCGCTGCAGGCGATCAATGCGCGCACCGGCAGCGTGCACGCCGCCGCGTGGGTCGTGCCGGGCGCGGGCATCCGCCTGGTGCGCGAGGACGTCGGCCGGCACAACGCGCTCGACAAGGCGATCGGCGCGCTGGCACGCACGAATGCCGGCTTCGGCGGCGGCTTCATGCTCATGACCAGCCGTGCGAGCTACGAGCTGGTGCAGAAATGCGCCACCGTGGGCATTCCGTTCCTGGTGGCGATGTCGGCGCCGACCGCGTTCGCCGTACGCCTCGCAGAGCGCGCCGGCATCACCCTGGTGGCGTTCGCACGGCGCGACAAGCACGTGGTGTACGCGCACCCGCAGCGCCTCAAGTGAGCCTGAGGCGCGGGGAGCTGGCGACGGGCAGCGCCCCGGGCAGCGCATTGATCTGCGGCTCGGTGGCCTACGACACCATCATGGTGTTCCGCGACCGCTTCGCCAATCACATCCTGCCCGACAAGATCCACATGCTGAACGTCGCGTTCCTGGTGCCGGAGCTGCGCCGTGAATTCGGCGGCTGCGCCGGCAACATCGCCTACAACCTCAAGCTGCTCGGCGACGTCGCCTACCCGATGGCGACCGTGGGGCGCGACTTTGAACCGTACCGCGAATGGCTGCGCGAGAGCGGCGTGCCCGGCGATCACATCCGCGTAATCGACTCCGAGCTCACCGCCCAGGCCTTCATCACCACCGACCTCGACGACAACCAGATCACCGCGTTTCATCCCGGAGCGATGCAGCACTCGCACGCCAACAGCGTGGCGGATGCCGGCAACATCGCCGTCGGCATCGTCGCCCCCGACGGACGCGAGGGGATGATCCGGCACGCCGCCGAGTTCGCCGCGGCGCGCATCCCCTTCATCTTCGACCCCGGGCAGGGGCTGCCGATGTTCGGCGCCGCCGAGCTCGAGCAGTTCATCGCCGCGGCGAGCTGGGTGACGGTGAACGAGTACGAGTGGCAGCTCATGCAGCAGAAGACCGGCTGGACGGCGCACGAGCTCACCGCGCGCGTCGCGGCGCTGATCGTGACGCGCGGGGCGGCCGGCTCGACCATCTACACGCGCGACGCGCAGCTCGCGATCCCGGCGGCGCCGGCGCGCGCCATCGTCGACCCGACCGGTTGTGGCGATGCCTACCGCGCCGGGCTACTGCACGGGTTGCTGCACGGCCTCGACTGGCCGACGACCGGACATATTGCCTCGCTCATGGGCGCCATCAAGATCGAGGCGCGCGGCACGCAGAATCATCGCTTCACGCCCGCAGAGTTCGCCGCGCGGCTGGCCGCGGCGTTCCCCTGAGACCTGATAAACTGCCTGCCATGGCCAACGACTTCCTCTTTACCTCCGAGTCCGTCTCCGAGGGCCACCCGGACAAGGTCGCCGACCAGATCTCGGACGTGGTGCTGGATGCGATCCTGAAAGAGGATCAGCGCGGCCGCGTCGCCTGCGAGACGCTCGTCAAGACCGGTGTGGTGATCGTCGCCGGCGAGGTCACGACCACGGCCTGGGTGGACGTGGAAGCGCTGGTGCGCAAGACCGTGCTCGACATCGGCTACAACTCGTCCGAGATGGGTTTCGACGGCGCGAGCTGCGGCATCCTCAACATCATCGGCAAGCAGTCGCCCGACATCGCGCAGGGGGTCGACCGCAAGGACGAGCGCCGCCAAGGCGCGGGCGATCAGGGATTGATGTTCGGCTATGCCACCAACGAGACCGACGTGCTGATGCCCGCGCCGATCACGCTGGCGCACCGCCTGGTGAAGCGCCAGGCGCAGGTGCGCAAGAGCGGCAAGCTGCCGTGGCTGCGCCCGGATGCCAAGAGCCAGGTGACGCTGCGCTACGAGGAGCAGAAGCCCATCGGGCTGGAGGCGGTGGTGCTCTCCACGCAGCACAGCCCGGCCGTCTCGACCAAGACGCTGCGCGAGGCGGTCATGGAGGAGATCCTCAAGCCCGTGCTGCCTGCCGGCTGGGTGGACAAGCGCACCAAGTTCCACATCAACCCGACGGGCCGCTTCGTGGTCGGCGGGCCGGTCGGGGACTGTGGCGTGACCGGCCGCAAGATCATCGTCGACACCTACGGCGGCTACGCGCGCCACGGTGGCGGCGCGTTCTCCGGCAAGGACCCATCCAAGGTGGACCGCTCCGCGGCCTACGCGGCGCGCTACGTCGCCAAGAACATCGTGGCGGCGGGCCTTGCCGAGCGCTGCGAAGTGCAGGTGAGTTACGCGATCGGCGTCGCCGAGCCGACCTCGATCATGATCGAGACCTTCGGCACCAGCCGCCTGTCGCGCGAGCGGCTGACGCAGCTCGTCCGCAAGCACTTTGACCTGACGCCGTACGGGCTGCGCGAGATGCTCGACCTGCTGCGTCCCATCTATCAGAAGACCGCGACCTACGGACACTTCGGCCGCAGCGAGCCGGAGTTCACCTGGGAGCGCACCGATCGTGCCGAGACACTCGCCGACGAGGCCAGGAGCGCACGCGCCGCATAACCGCAGATTCGCAAGCCGCGATTTGCGGCAGCCACGCCGCCGAGGGGCGCTGCGACGGGCAGGTGCGAGCCGCACCTTATCTTGCCCGCCAGGCTCGGTGGTACCCGGGTCATCACACGGCGCTCGCTTGACGAACGAGAGGTTCGAGCATGAACGCCACACTGAAACCTGCCGCCAAGGCCACCGACTACCGGGTCGCAGACCTCAAGCTCGCCGACTGGGGGCGCAAGGAGATCGCGATCGCCGAGACCGAGATGCCGGGCCTGATGGCGATCCGCGAGGAGTACGCGCGCAGCCGGCCGCTCAACGGCGCGCGCATCGCCGGGTCGCTGCACATGACGATCCAGACCGCGGTGCTCATCGAGACGCTGCAGGCGCTCGGCGCCGAGGTGCGCTGGGCCTCGTGCAACATCTTCTCCACCCAGGATCACGCCGCCGCGGCGCTCGCGGTGCGCGGCACGGCGGTGTTCGCCTGGAAGGGTGAGTCGCTCGGCGATTACTGGGAGTGCACCCACCGGATCTTCGAATGGCCCGACGGCGGCCAGGCGAACATGATCCTCGACGACGGCGGCGATGCGACGCTGCTGCTGCACCTCGGCGCGCGCGCCGAAAGCGACCCGGGGGCGATCGCGCGCCCGCAGAACGAGGAGGAGACCGCGCTCTATGCCGCGATCCGCGCGCATCTCAAGGCGGATCCGCACTGGTACTCGAAGCGTATCGCGCACGTGAAGGGCGTCACCGAGGAGACCACCACCGGAGTGAAGCGTCTCTACCAGATGGCGCATGAGGGCCGGCTCGCGTTCCCGGCGATCAACGTCAACGACTCGGTGACCAAGAGCAAGTTCGACAACCTGTACGGCTGCCGCGAGTCGCTGGTGGATGCCATCAAGCGCGCCACCGACGTCATGATCGCGGGCAAGGTCGCGGTGGTCTGCGGTTATGGCGACGTCGGCAAGGGCTGCGCGCAGGCGTTGCGGGCGCTTGCGGCCCAGGTGTGGGTAACGGAGATCGACCCGATCTGCGCGCTGCAGGCGGCCATGGAAGGCTACCGCGTGGTGACCATGGAGCACGCGGCCGACAAGGCCGACATCTTCGTCACCGCGACCGGCAACTATCACGTCATCACCCATGAGCACATGGTGCGCATGAAGCACAACGCCATCGTCTGCAATATCGGCCACTTCGACAGCGAGATCGACGTCGCGAGCCTCAAGCGCTACCCGTGGGAGAACATCAAGCCGCAGGTCGACCACGTCATCCTGCCGGACGGACGACGCCTGATACTGCTCGCCGAGGGGCGGTTGGTGAACCTCGGCTGCGGTACGGGGCATCCGAGCTACGTGATGAGCTCGAGCTTCGCCAACCAGACGATCGCCCAGGTGGAGCTCTTCACCCGCACCGCCAACTATCCCGTAGGCGTGCACGTGCTGCCCAAGCAGCTCGATGAGAAGGTGGCGCGGTTGCAGCTGCGCAAGCTCGGCGTCGAGCTGACGCAGCTCACCGACACCCAGGCGCGCTACATCGGCGTCGACAAGGCCGGGCCGTACAAGCCCGACCACTACCGCTACTGATGAGCACCTCGTCCGCAGCGGGCGGCGGCGCCGCGGCGCAGGCCGCGCCCCCGGCGGTGCGCACCGCCGCAGGCACGGCCTGCGCCGCGGCGCCGCCGCCTGCACCCGGGGAGGCGGCCATCAGTAGCGGTAGTGGTCGGGCTTGTAGGGCCCGGCCTTGTCGACGCCGATGTAGCGCGCCTGGGCGTCGCTGAGCTCGGTCAGCTCGACGCCGAGCTTGCGCAGCTGCAGCCGCGCCACCTTCTCATCGAGGTGTTTGGGCAGCACGTGCACGCCGATCGCGTAATCGGCGGTGCGCGTGAACAGCTCCACCTGCGCGATCGTCTGGTTGGCGAAGCTCGAGCTCATCACGTAGCTCGGGTGCCCGGTGCCACAGCCGAGATTCACCAGCCGCCCCTCGGCGAGCAGTATCAGCCGCCGACCGTCGGGCAGGATCACGTGATCGACCTGCGGCTTGATGTTCTCCCACTGGTAGCGCTTCAGGCTCGCGACATCGATCTCGCTGTCGAAGTGGCCGATGTTGCAGACGATGGCGTTGTGCTTCATGCGCGCCATGTGCTCGT
>JASHTN010000405.1 GCA_030040525.1 Gammaproteobacteria bacterium
CATCAGGTCGCGCCAGGCGTTCGGTCCCGGCGCGAACTCATCCGTCAGCCCCGCACCGCCCACGAACGCCACGCGGCCATCGACCGTGAGGAGCTTGCGATGGTCGCGCATGAAGTTGCGCAGCCGGTTGGCGAGGCGCAGCGGGTTGAAGAAGCGCAGCTCCACGCCGGCCTCGAGCAGGCGGCGCCGGTCGGCAGCGCTCAAGCCCAGCGCGCCGAAGCCGTCCAGCACCACGCAGCAGCGCACGCCGCGGGCGCGGGCGCGCGTCAGCGCCTCGATGAACGCACCGGCCACCCGGCCGGAGCTCACCAGGTACATCTCGAGCAGCGCGTGGCCGGCAGCCGCATCGATCTGCGCCAGCATGCGCGTGAAGAACTCCGCGGAATCGCTCATCAGCCGGAAGCGGTTTCCGGAGCGCCACGGCCATCCCGTGGTGGTGAGTGGCCCGTGCCCTGCGCCCGCCGGCATGCAGAGTGCCCCTCAGCCGCTTTCCGCCGCGTCCCGCTGCAGAGCGATCACGGTGCCGGCGACCAGGTACAGCGCAGCGAACCAGGCCAGTGTGTGTGTCAGCAGCACATCCAGCGTGCGATAGATCGCCTCCGTCGCCCGGTACGTCTCGACCGCCTGCACGCCGCCGATCAGGATCGCGGCTGCGGCGGCGAGCAGCAGCACCAGCGTCGTTGCGGAGGGCGCCGCAGCGGG
This sequence comes from Gammaproteobacteria bacterium, assembly GCA_030040525.1. Classification (GTDB taxonomy): domain Bacteria; phylum Pseudomonadota; class Gammaproteobacteria; order Steroidobacterales; family Steroidobacteraceae; genus 13-2-20CM-66-19. The sequence continues at coordinate 703 of JASHTN010000405.1, forward strand.
CCGGGCGCGCGGCACCGGCGGCGGCTCGAGCCGCCAGTACCACACGGCCATGATCGCCAGTCCCACCACCGAGCTCAGGTACTGCAGCAGGTGACAGACCTGGCCGGTATACGGGCCGATGGTCACCACCTGGCTGAGCGCATCGATCCGCCGCACCATCCAGCCGTCGCCATGCGTGAACGAGTCCCACAGCAGGTGAGTCCACACGCCGACCAGGATCGCGACAGGTGCGAGCAGCCACTCGAGCGGGCGGCGCGCGTAGGGCTCGAGCGCGCGCAGGCACAGCGCCCGGCAGCGGGCCGACAGCAGCACCGTGAGCGGCCGGCGCAGCACGAACAGACAGGTGAGCAGTGCCAGCCCGAGCGCCAGGTCGATCGACCAGGAGCCGCGCAGCGTGTGAGTCTCGTGCACCAGGAAACCGCTGTAACGCATCGGAGCGTAGTAAGGAAGATCGGGCGCGACCGCGCCGGCGATGAGCGGCGCGGTGCGCAGGCCGCGCAGATGCCGTAGCGGCAGGATCGCCGCGGGATGCGCCAGCGTGAACGGCATATCCTCAGCTCCGCGCTCCGGCTGTCACCAGGATGCGGAAGTCGCGTCCCACCCACGCGCCGGCGCTGCCCAGGCGGTAGGTCAGGTCGATGCGGCGCCCGGCGACGAGCCGCGCCATGTCGAGATCCACGACGTGCAGCCCGAGGGAGTTCGGCGCCGTCGGCAGATCGCGCATCTCCTGCCAGCCGTCGAGCCCTACGTGGAACGTGCCGGGCTCGTGCAACGCCAGCGTGATCGCACAGTCCGCCGGAACCTCGCCGACCGGCGCGTGGTCGCACCAGATCACGCGGCGCAGCGGCGGCCGCTCGCCGCGGTACCGCTCCCACACGGCGCACGGTCTGTCGAACGGACGCTTCAGTATCCGCGACACGACCAGCTTCACGTACTCGGCGTGCGCCCAGACGAGCGGCATCGCCCCTCCGGTGGGGCGCCCGGGCTCGAGTCCGCGCGCGTGATCGGGCGCCGCATCCCAGATCTGCTCCGGCAGCATGCCCCCGGAGGACGCCATGCGTGTCATCGCAACGATGAGCGGCAGCGGATCGCGTCCGGCTGCGATCTCGTAGTGGCCGCGTTCGCCGGTGAGCAGCGGCCACGGGCGGCCGCGGCCGGTGCCGTCGAAGGCGCTGCCGTCGTCGTGCTCGCCGTAGCCGTCGTTGGTATAGCGGTGCCAGCACGGCCCCGACGGGGTGTCCGCCTTGAGCAGCGCATCGGCGAGCTTCACGCTCGCCAGCACCCAGGGATCGTCGGCGCGGCGCAGTCCGAAGCGCACCAGCTGCAGGAAATCCGTCGCGATCTGCTCGGACGCCGCCAGGCCCGGATCGCGCTCCAGGTTCTTGATGGGCAGCACGCTGTCGGGCAGGCCGTGCGCGCACAGGGCCTGCGGTGGCGCCTCGCGCACGTAGTAGCCGGGCACGCCGAAGCGGCGCGCGAGCGGCGTGTCGCGCACCGTCGTCCAGTCCTCGAGCCGCGCGTTCCAGTAATCCGCGAAGGCGAGCGCCAGCTCGCGCCCGTCGACGGGCAGGTAATGCGCCCCCGCCACGAGCGCGGCGATGCAGATCGCCAGCGTGAAGGTGTTGAGGCCGGCATCCTCCTCCCAGCGGTCCTGCTCGCTGACCGGTCCGGTGCGCACCAGGAACGACAGCGCGCGGCGCACCATGTCGGCGACCCGGGTGCCGGCCAGTGCATCACGCTCATCGAGCGCCGCAGCGAGCAGCACCGGGAACGCCGCCTCATCGAGCTGGATGCCGTGCCAGAAGCCCGCGCCGCCGAGCCACTGGTTCTGGTGCCAGTGGCCGTCGGCGTTCTGGGTCGCCATCAGGTAGCGCAGCGTGCCGTGCGCCTCGCGCGTGGCGCCGACGGCGAGCAGCGCTCCGGCGCACTCGACCAGATCGCGCGACCATACCAGGTGATAGCCGGCGAGGTCCTCGCGCGTGTTGCCCCACGGCACCGACAGCGAGGCCACCATCGCGCCCGGATAAGTCTTGTCGCGATGCGCGGCCAGCACCATCATCGAGGTGCGGAACTGCTCCGCACAGACGTCGGGCAGATCTGCCGGACGCGCGGACTCAGGCCAGTTGGCGTGCCAGCGCGTCCAGCGAGTCAGCTGCCGTTCCCACGAGGTCTCGAAGGGCTGGCTGAGGGCGGTCAGCGCGAGCGTCGCGGCCGACTCGGCGCTGGCGCCGAAGCCAAGCGCCAGCACCGCCTGCCGCGGCAGCTCCCCGGTGAGCGCCACGTTGCCCGGTCCCGCGGTCGTGTACTCCCAGGTGAGCGCCCCGTGCTGCGAGAAATCCTGCCAGCCGTCGCTGCTGCCGACGTAGCCTGCGCTGGCCCGTCCCCAGGCCTCCTCCTGCTGCGCGGTGGCCG
>JASHTN010000406.1 GCA_030040525.1 Gammaproteobacteria bacterium
TGCGGTGCCTGGCGCGCCCGGTGCGCCGGGCGCTCCCCCGGGAGCCCCGGGAGCGGCGCCTCCCGCCGGAGCTGCACCAGGCGCACCGCCCGGCGCTCCCGGTGCGGCGCCCCCTGCAGGCGATGCCCGCAAGGGCGAGGCTGCCAAGGGCGAGGCGAAGAAGGAGGCGGCTCCGCCCACAAAGGAGCGCGGCAAGAAATAGCCGCCGGCGGGAAAATAGCGCACACGCGCCGGCCGCGGTGGGGAGTCGAGGGCTCCTGCCGCGGCCGGTGGCATTTGGGGTTGAGTCGAGAACATGGCAGGTGAGCCGCTCAAGCTGATCGTCGGGCTCGGGAATCCGGGCACCGAGTACGCGCGTACGCGCCACAACGCGGGCTTCCGCTTCGTGGATGAGCTCGCCGAGCGCCACGCGGCGACCTTCAGGAACGAGCCGCGGCACGATGCGGAGGTGGCGCGCGCCCGGATCGGCGAGCAGGAGCTGCGCCTGGTGAAGCCCATGAGCTACATGAACCACAGCGGCGATCCGGTGCGCAGCGTCGCGACCTTCTACAAGGTGCCGGTGGAAGCGATCCTGGTGGCCTATGACGAGCTCGACTTTCCCGCCGGGGTGGTGCGGCTGCGCCAGGGCGGCGGAGCGGCCGGCCACAACGGGCTCAGGGATGTGATCGCGCAGATGGGCGACAATTTCTGGCGGCTGCGCATCGGCATCGGCCACCCGGGCGAGCGCTCGCAGGTGCTCGATTACGTGCTCGGGCGCCCGACCCCCGAGGAAGCGCAGCTGATCCGGGACGCGACGCTGGCTGCGGCCGAGGTAGTGCCGCTCCTGCTCACCGAGGGGGCGCAGATCGCCATGAACCGGCTGCACAGCCGCGAGGAGCCGCCGGACGGCTCGGCTGCGCCGCCGGCGCAGGCCCCGCCCGACGCGCCGGCGAAGTAGCCGCCGCGCCTCTCATGCCGATCCGCTGCGGCATCGTGGGACTGCCGAACGTCGGCAAGTCGACGCTCTTCAACGCGCTCACCCGCGCGCAGATCGCGGCCGAGAACTACCCCTTCTGCACCATCGATCCGAACGTAGGCGTCGTGCCGGTGCCCGATCCGCGACTCGAGCAGATCGCAGCGATCGCGAAGCCCGAGAAGATCGTCCCCACCACCGTCGAGTTCCTCGACATCGCGGGGCTGGTCGCCGGCGCCTCCGAGGGCGAGGGCCTCGGCAACCAGTTCCTCGCGCACATCCGCGAGGTGGACGCGATCGCGCACGTGGTGCGCTGCTTCGAGAGCACGGATGTGATCCACGTGGCGGGCAAGGTCGAGCCGCTGTCTGACATCGACACGGTGGACACCGAGCTCGCGCTCGCAGACCTGGCGACCCTCGAGAAGGCACTCGAGCGCGCAGTGAAGGCCGGGAAGAGCGGCGACAAGGACGCGATCCGCCGCCGCGCACTCCTCGAGCGCGTCAAGGTGCAGCTCGATGCGGCGCGTCCGGTGCGGGCGCTCGCATTGACGGACGAGGAGCGGCGTGAGCTGCGCGAGCTGCAGCTCCTGACCGCAAAGCCGGTGATGTATGTCGCGAACGTCGCCGAGAACGGCTTTCGCGACAATCCGCTGCTCGGGGCCGTCGAGGCGCGCGCCCGCGCCGACGGCGCCGTCACGGTCGCCGTGTGCGCCGCCATCGAGGCGGAGATCGCGCAGCTGCAAGAGGCCGAGCGCGCGGAGTTCCTCGCCGAGCTCGGGCTCGAGGAGCCGGGGCTCAACCGGGTGATCCGCGCGGCCTACCGGCTGCTCGGCCTCGAGACCTTCTTCACCGCGGGGCCGAAGGAGGTGCGCGCCTGGACGGTGCGCGTCGGGGCGACCGCGCCGCAGGCCGCGGGCGTCATCCATACCGATTTCGAGCGCGGCTTCATCCGCGCGGAGGTCATCGCGTTCGCCGACTACCTGGCCGGCAACGGCGAGGCGGGCGCGCGCGATGCCGGCAAGCTTCGCCTCGAGGGCAAGGAGTACGTCGTCAGGGAGGGCGACGTGATCTACTTCAGGTTCAATGTGTGATAATTCGCGAACACACGGGAGAGCAGCGACATGGATGCACGTCCCCTGATCGTGTTCGACGTCAACGAGACTCTGCTCGATCTTCAAACCCTGGATCCGATCTTCGAGCGGATATTCGGCGGCAAGGAAGCGATGCGGCTCTGGTTCGCCAACCTCATCATGTATTCCGCGGGGCTCACGGTCGCGGGCTGCTACGTTCCGTTCACCGACATTGGCGCCGCCGTGCTCAAGATGCTGGCGGATACCCGTGGCATCAGGATCACGGCCGCCGACAAGGCGGAGCTCACCGAAAGGTTCTCGACCATGCCCCCGCACCCGGAGGTTCCCGGGGCCTTGCGCAAGCTGCGCAAGGCGGGGTTTCGGCTCTTCACGCTCACCGACAATCTGCTCGAGGTGCAGACCCGCCAGCTCGAGCACGGCGGCATCGTGGATCTCTTCGAGCGTCGCTTCAGCGCCGACAGCGTCAAGCACCATAAGCCCTCGCGCGAGGCCTACGCCTACGTCGAGAAGGAGCTCGGCGTCGGTCCCACGGCGCTGTGTCTCATTGCCTGCCACACGTGGGATACGCTGGGCGCAGTGGCGGCGGGCTGGCGGGCTGCGCTCATCAAGCGCGTCGGCAACGATGTCCTCGGAGTCGGCCCGCAGCCCCAAATCGTCGGCAATGACCTGAACGACGTGGCCGATCAGCTCATCGCACGAGCCTGAAAGATCCTGCTCTCAGGCCGCGGCGTGCCGCTGCGGAAGGCTAAGGGGAAGGATCGAGCGGCTCGGCGCCGGCCACGGGGGCCGGGTCCAGGCCCGCGGAAGCGACCAGCTCGCGCGTGTTGATGAAGGGGCCCTTGCGGCTCTCGGGCACGGGCCCGCCCCGGAGCTTGCGCCACAGATCGAAGAGCGTCAGCGTCGCGGTGAGGGCGGCGAGGGTGCCGAAGTAGGCGCGCGTGCCGAACGCGGCCATCAAGGCACCGGCGATCACCGGGCCGAACGCCGCTGCCGTTCCGTTGATGAGGAGCAAGCGACTGCTCGCCGCGACCATCTGCGAGGGCTGGAGCTTGTCGTTGACGTGCGAGACCGAGAGCGAATAGAGCGTCAGCACTGCGCCCGAGAAGAGTGCCGCCAGCGCCAGGAACACGATTCGCGACAGCGGACCGAACGCCTCGATCGCAACGGCGAGGAGGGTGGCGAGCGCACAGACGCTCGCGATCACCGTGCGCCGGTCGAGGCGGTCGGAGAGCTTTCCGACCGGGTACTGGGTGAGCACGGCAGCGAAGATGCTCACGGCCATGAACTCCGCCACGCCGCGCGTGCCGAGGCCCGACAGCCGCGCATACACCGGGCCCATCGAGAAGATGATGGAGGAGATCATGCCCGAGAACGCCACCGCCACCACCCCGAGCGGGGAGTCGCGGTAGAGGTCGCGGAAGCGCACCCGCTGTGGCACGGCGGCCGGGGCGACCTCCTGCGCCGAGGCGACGATCGGCACCATGGCCGCCGAGATCAGCGCGGAGACCAGCATGAACGACTCGACGGACTGCGGACTCGAGATCAGGAGCAGGAACTGCGCGCCGCCAAGACCCACATAGAGAATCAGCATGTAGATGGCGAGCAGGCGGCCCCGGTTGGTGCTTGAGGCGCGGTGGTTGAGCCAGCTCTCGGCCACGACATAGATGCCGGCGAAGCAGATTCCCGACAGCAGCCGCATCAGCGCCCACGGGCCCGGCCGCACCCAGGCGCCGTGCACCAGCGAGGCGACGGAGGCGAGGGCGGCGAGGGTGGCGAACACCCGCACGGGCCCCACGCGGCGCAGCAGCTGCGGGGCGAGCCGCGTGCCGACGAGGTAACCCACGTAGTAGCACGACATGATGAGGCCGGTGACGGGCGTGGGGAACGCCTCGATCGTCGCGCGCACGCCGAGCAGCGTGCTCTGCAAGCCTGCGCCCAGCATGAGGATGCCCATGCCGAGCAGCAGCGGCCAGGTGGCGAGAATCGGGTTCAACTTACGGGTCGGCCCCGGCCTTGACGGGGTAGCCGGCTTCGCGCCAGGCCTGCATGCCGCCATCAAGCGCGGCGGCGCGCTGATAACCCATCTCGCGCAGCGTCGCCGTCGCCAGAGTCGAGACGCGACCGAGCTCGCAGCAGGTGACGATTCTCAGGGTCGGGTCCGGGAGATCCTGGTTGACGCGCAGCTCGAGCTGGCCGCGCGGCAGGAGTCTCGCGCCCGGGATGTGCCCCTGCTCGTAGGCGTCGCGCTCGCGGACGTCGAGAACCAGGAGCTCGCCTTTGGCGGCGTCGTTCCGCGCTTTGAGCTCGGCGAGCGCCATGAAGGGCACGCCGGCCGCCGCTTCGGTGAGCATCTGCGCGACGGTCTTGCCGCCGCTCATGTTGGTGCGCAGCGCCTCGGTGACGTGGGTCGGCATCTGGAGGTTCAGGTTGCACATCATCTCGATGAAGGCGGCGCGGTCCCGCACCTTGAGGCGCGGGTTATTGGCGAGCTCCTCGCCGATGCTCGTCGGGCTGCGTCCCTTGTACTCGTGCGCGGGGTGCACCTGGATCGAGGGCTCGAGACGCAGCAACCGCTCGAAGAGGCTCTCATAGAGCGCGCCCGGGTCGCCGCCCGGCAGGTCCGTGCGGCCGGTGGCCCCGATCAGCAGCGTATCGCCGGTGAATACGCGGTCTTCGACCTGCAAGCACATCGAGTCGCGCGTGTGACCCGGGGTGTGCAGCACCTGGAGGCGAAGCTTCCCCACCGCGAGCATCTCGCCGTCGTCGAGCGCGAGGGTGACGAAAGGTGCCGGGCTCATGCGGTGCATCGCCACCGGGGCATTCAGCTGTTTCGCGAGCTGATGCGTGGCGGAAAAGTGATCCGCGTGCGTGTGGGTGTCGACAAGATAGCGGATGCGCAGGCCATCGCGCGCGGCGAGCGCGAGATAGCGATCGATGAGGGAGATCTCAGGATCGATGAGCGCTGCGGCGCAGCTCTCGGCACACCCGACGAGATAGGACTGGCAGCCGCCGGCGGTGAATTGCTCGAAGATCAAGGCGTCCCCCGGGAATGCGCGGGCTCGCTGGCATCCGCACCGAGCGAATTATTCTGAGCGGCGACTGTAAAGGCATTCGGGGGGTCGAGGGAAGGACAGAGCCGGACGCGGCCTCCGTGCCGCGTCCGGCCCGCAGCCTCACTGCAGAGTGATGACGATCGAGCCGTCTCCGCCGTTCGTTGCAGAGCCGCCGCCGTTGTTCGCGGGCGCGTAGGTCGTTCCCGCAGGTCCCGTGCTGCCGCCTGCGCCACCGCCGGCTGAGATACCGCCGCCGCCCCCGCCCCCATAGCCTCCGCCCCCCGCGCCGTTGACGTAGGAGGTACCACTGCCGCCGGTCCCGGTGCCGGCACCGCTGCCGGCGCTGCCGCCCGGGATGGAGCCGTCATTGCTTCCGCCCACGCCACCCGCACCGCCATCTCCGTTGCTGCCGGCGTTGCAGCTCTGGCCGTCGCAATTGGTCCCGGCCGCACCGCCCGTGCCGCCACTGCCGCCACCGCCGCCTGTCGCGGGCTGGCCAAAATCCGCATCGCCCCCGTTTCCGCCGGCGCCTCCCGCTCCGCCGGCGTTGCCGCCGGCCCCGCCCAAGTAGCTGCCCCCGCCGCCGCCGCCGCCGGCGATGATCTCGGGGTACGCGGCGAGGGTCGCGACGTCGGTACTGGCATCCACGCTGCTCGACCCGCCACCGCCGCCGCCCGCGCCCAGCGAGAAACCGTTGCCGTTGGACGGTCCGTTGGCGCCGGCCCCGCCGCCGCCCCCCACGACGAGGTTGAGCACCTGGCCCGGCGTGACGCTGAGCGTACTGGTGACGACCGCCCCCGCGCCGCCCACCTGACCGGCGTTCGGGCCGGACAAGCCACCGCCGCCACCCCCGCCACCGGTTGCGACAACCGAGATGGAGGTGAGGCCCGCCGGCACCGTCCAGGTGTAGCTGCCGGGCGTGGTGAAGCTCACCGTGTTGGGCACGCAATTGATGCCGACGTTGGTGACGTCGGCGGAGATCGACGAGGCCGCGCCGTTACTGACGAGGCAGATGAGTCCACCGGTCGGCTGGGTGCCGACGGTCGCCGTGTAGGCACTGCCATAGGTCAGGGACGTCGCGAAGACGAAGGGACCGTTGCCGGTCACGGTGAGTGAATCACCGCCGTTGTCCTCGAGCGTGACCTGCTGGCCGGCGGCGAGTCCTGCGACCGAGCCACCGACGGTGTAGGTGTTGATCGAGCAGCTGACCGTGATGTTGGAGACGTTCCGGGTCACCTGCGTGCCCTGACCGTTCGTGACCGAGCAGGTCTGCCCGGCGGGTTGTGGGTTTACAGTGACGTTGTACGCACCGAGCTTGGCCACCGGAGTGGAGAACGTGAACGGGCCGTTGGCGCTCAAGGTGAGCGGGTCCGCCGAGTTGTTCTCGAGCGTAACCTGCATGCCGCTTGCAAGGCCGCTCAGGGTGCCGCTCAGCGTGAAGGCGACGGTCGAACACGTCACCGCGATGGAGGTGACATCGGCCGTCACACCCGCACCGGTGCCGTGCTGCACGGTGCAGATGGCGTCCACCGGTTCCGTCGCGACCGTCACGGCATACGTGCCGTCGAAGGTCACTGGCGTCGAGAAGCCGAAAGACCCGTCAGCGGTGAGGGTCAGGGCGTCCGCGCCGTGATTCTCGAGCACGACCTGCGAGCCCGCGGCGAGCCCGGTGAGCGTGCCGGAGAGCGTGAAGGTGACCGTCGTGCAGGTGACCTCAACGTTGGTCACGTTGCTCGTGGTCCCTGTGCCGCGGCCGTTCGCGACCGTGCACACCTCACCCTGCGGCTGCGTGGCGACCGTGACGGAATAGGTGCCATTGGGGCTGACGCCGGTCGGGAAGGTGAAGCTGCCGGAGGAGGTCACCGTGACGGTGCTGGCCTGATTTAATTCGAGCAGCAGACTCGCTCCGGAGGCGAGTCCCGAGACCGAGCCCGAGACGGTGTCGACGCTCCCGCCTGAGCCGCTCGAATCGCAGGAGGCGAGCGACAGCGCCGCGAGCAGCAGCGCAACGGATGCGACGAGACGACCGGCAGATGGGCTAGGCATGATGAGACCCCTGATCCGCATGGTGAGAGAGGCTCAAGCGCCCGCGAACCGTGAGCGCCTCAGCCTCGCTGAGATTTCGGTATGCGAATAGTGCTGCGCGGCTCGCGGACGCGAGAGGCACGCGCGTCACATTCTGTAATGTGGCTTTCTCAAGTTTTCGCCCCGCGTGATGGGGGTCTCACGCGGTTCGCAGCGCGAGTGAGAAATCGTTTCGGACGGATTTCTCGGGTCAGCGGCCATCCGCCGCGGCGCGCATGGCCGCGAGATCAAGCTTTTTCATCGTCAGCATTACCTGCAGGGCGCGGTTGCGGCGCCCCGCATCGGCGTCCGAGATCAGCGCGATCAGGCCTTCAGGCACGATCTGCCACGAGACTCCGAAGCGGTCTTTCACCCAGCCGCACGCCACTTCGCTGCCGCCGTTTACGGTGAGCTTGCTCCAGTAGTAGTCGACCTCCCGGGCATCGCGGCACGAGACCGAGAGCGACATCGCCTCGGAGTGCGGAACCCCCGGCCCGCCGTTCAGCGCCTGGAAGCGCTGCCCCGAGAGCGTGAACTCGACCACCAGCGCCGTTCCCGCCGGGAAGGTGACGGGCAGGCGGGTGCTCTCGTCGTAACGGGAGACGCTCTCGATCCGCGAGTCCGGAAAGATCGAGACGTAGAAATTCGCGGCGTCCTCGGCTTCGCCGTTGAACCAAAGGCAGGGAGCGATTCGACAGCTTGTCATGGGCAGCCTCTCTCGGCAGCGACTCTTCGAAAGACGACCATCAGGCGATCAGAGGATCGACCGGCGCATCAGGATACCTCGCCCGCCGCCTGCGGCGGCGATGCAGGTAGAGGAGGAGGGCGAGGAGGGTGCCGCCGGGCATCACGAGCTCGAGCAGCGCGTACGGGCCGAGCTCTCGAGGAGCTGTTGCGGCGGCTCGCAGGAGGTTGCCGAGGCTCACGGTTCGCTCCACGTCCGAAAGTGCGCGGCCCATTGCTGCATTCACTCTGACGACGCATGAGCGAGGGCGGTTTCGACATCCTGTCGGCGCCAGGTTTAACAGCCCCGGGGGCGCGGATGAGAAATGGGCGCCCTGAGGATCCTTCAGGTCTTGCCGCCCGCCTCGTGCCAGGCCCGCAACGTGTCTGATTCCTTCTGGGGATCGAGGCCGGCGCGCAGCTTCGCCCGTCGCTCCGGTGGCAGCGTCTGAAACCACGCGAGCGTGTCGCGAACCGTGATTGCGAGCGGGCGTGAGCGCAGCCCCGCCTTGAGCGCCGCCTCAACCGAGGTCAGCGAGAAGCCGGCCGAGTCGCCGCTCGTCGGTGTCCATGGCGGCAGCAGATCCAGATCATCGGGCTTCCAGTGGGCGGCGAGAAACGCTTCCGGGACCCAGGTGGCCGTCGTGCCCGCTTGCGGCGAGGCGTCGCGGCTTGCCGTGACGAGCTCACCCATCGTGAAGGCGCGCGGCGGTGAGTCGGCGTTGAAGACGCCGGCGGTGCGTGCCTCAACCATGTGCATCATCCACGCCGCCAGATCGCGCACGTCGATGACCTGGATGGGATCGTCGGGCGTGCCCGGCGCCAGCATCTCGCCGCCCTTCGAAGCGCGCACCGGCCAGTAAGTGAAACGGTCGGTCCGATCGAGGGGTCCGACGATGAGGCCCGGGCGGACGATCGCAGCGCGACCACGGAAGGCGGCCGCGGTGTACCGCTCGCACAGCGCCTTCATGGGCCCGTAGGTGTCGTTCGTGACCTTGTCGACGTCGGGATCCGTCAAGGTGCCCAGCGGAGAATGCTCATCGTTCGGCTTCGCGAAGCTCGCGTAGGCCGAGATGCTCGAGATGAAAAGGCAGTACCGGACGTTCGGCGCGAGGAGCTCGGCCGACATCCGCACGTACTTTGGAATGTAGCCGGTATCGTCGATCACCGCGTCCCACTTGCGCCCGCGCAGCGCACCGAGCTGACCCTTGCGGTCGCCGATCAGCGTCTCGACGCCCGGAACTCCGCCCACCGCGGTCTTGCCGCGATTGAAGTGCGTGACCTTCCAGCCACGCTGCAGCGCCTCCTGCGTCAGGTGCGGGCCGATGAAACCGGTGCCGCCGAGGATCAGGAGCGTTCCCGCACGGGGAGCGGCGCGGGCCACCAGCAGCACGGCGCTCATCGAGAGCCATGCGGACGCTCGTAAGAGATCGCGACGGGAGGTCATGGAAGTGTTCCTTGCTGCTGCTGAGACCGGCAGGAGCGCGAAGCACGCTCCTTCGGCGGCCAGTGAGCCTGTGCGATCCTGAGGGCTGAGGCAACGGTCCGAGGCTGGGGACGGGCACGGCCGGTCGCAGGTTTGACACGCCCGGGCGTGGCTGAGGACAATGCGCGCCCCTCGTGGAAAGGTAGCTCAGCCGGTTAGAGCACGGCACTCATAATGCCGGGGTCGAGGGTTCGAGTCCCTCCCTTTCCATTTGTATTTCAAAGGGGTAGCGACAGGGCGGCTGAAGACCGTCCCACGGTAAGCGCATCGTAAGCGCAAGAATCGGCTTCTCGTTGAGTTTGCCTACAGCTTCGCGCCGTTGGTCGGGAGCGAGATGCGCGTAGCGCAGCGACATCGCAACGGAACTGTGACCCAGGAGATCACGCACGGTGTTCAGCGGCACTCCGAGTTGCACGAGGCGCGAGGCGAAGTGATGGCGCAGGTCATGCCATCGGAATGAGGAATGAGGTGATCCGGGCGCGCTCGAGGATCTGCGTCCACGCGCTCTTGAATCCCGTTGAGACCACGAAGACACGCGGACCGCCGTTTGACTGTTCGCGCCAGCATCGAAGCAGGGTCATCGCCTCGTCATTTAATGCGACGTGACGTGTCTGGCGGTTCTTTGCATCCCCGCCCTCGACCGTGAGCAACTGGCGGTCGAAGTCGATGCACTCCCACCGCAGCTTGAGAAGCTCCCCGCGGCGAAGCCCCGTGTTCGCGGAGAGCAGCACCGCAGGCGTGAGGTGATCTCCAAAGTGCGGCAGCGGAGGAAGCAACCCAATAGCGCGAGCCTGCCGCCAGGCGTTAGCGGACTCGCGGGCCTGACGCATCCTGACGTCACGTGCGTGCAGGGCGTGACGCAGCCGTGCCTCTTCCGCATTGTCCAGAAAGCGCGCCTTGGGTCTGCGGTCAATTCGCGGCTTATCTACGCGGCGAACTGGATTTTCCTGCAGGTGCCCGAGCTTCACAGCGCGGGAGAGGACGCTCGAGAGTGTGAAGAGGTCACGGAGAAGCGTCGTGGCTGCGCACCCACCGTTCAGACGCCGGGCCTTCCACGACTCGAGACGCTCGATCGTGATGGCCGACAGAGGCTCCGGAAACCAGGCTCTGAACCGGCGGTGCAGCTTCTCGAGAGTATTTCCTGCGGTCCGAACGCGGTTGGCTCGCACCCAAGGGGTGTAGGTCTCCTCGATGAACTGTCCGAGCGTCGGGCCATCGGTTCCACTGAGGTCGTGTAATGGGTGACGACCGTGTGCCACGTTCCCGAGCACCTTCCGACACTTCTCACGTGCTTCGGCTGGAGGGAGCGTGCCCACCTTGCCCAGTGCGATGCGCCCGTTTCGGCCGAATCGCGCGTAATAAGATCGGACACCGGTCGGTTGGACTCGCAGCGTGAAGCCCGGTAACCGACGATCATAAATCTCGAACGGTCTCTTCTTCGCGTGAGCATCCTGGCTGGCGAGGAGCTTGTCCCCGATGAAGGCTTGCATGGTGAAATCCTCCGGGCAGGAGACAGAAGGCGGGTCTAACCAGATTGCGCTTATAAGCGCGGGAGATAGCGTGGCAAAAAGTTGACAGTTAGCACTAAATGTCTACACTTCGCCACATGGCGAATAGAAGTTCTGCATCTCGTGTGCTGCGCATCGCCCGTCGCCTCGGCTCCGTATCGAGGCGCGAAGTTGCCGAGGCGGGCGTTCACACGCAGACGCTCAGCCGCCTCGTTCGTACCGGCGCGCTTGAACGCGTCATCCGGGGGCGATACCGCCTGCCCGACAGCCCGATTAGCGAACATCACGGCCTTGCACTGGTCGCGGCCGCCGTGCCCAAAGCGGTAATCTGTCTGCTGTCAGCGCTGAGTTTCCATGGGATCGGCACCCAGCTTCCCCGAGAGGTGTGGATCGCGCTCGATCGTCGCTCTCGACGCCCTTCGATTCGATTTCCACGACTGCGCGTCGTTCGCTTTGGCGGGAGTGCTCTGACCGAGGGCATCGAGACGCATCGGATCGAAGGTGTCGCCGTGCACGTCTACAGCGTTCCGAAGACCATCGCCGATGCATTCAAGTACCGCAACAAGATTGGTCTTGAGGTCGCGCTCGAGGCGCTCCGCGACGGCTGGCGGGCCCGGCGTTTCACGATGGCCGAAATTCAGCGTAACGCGCGTATTTGCCGGGTCGAGCGGGTAATGCGGCCTTATCTCGAGGCACTGGTCGCGTGACTGCAGCGACCAAGGGTCTGCCAGCGTCGGTCCAGGCGCGGCTGCTCAAGCACGCCAAGGCGACCGGAGTCGATCCAAACGCCGTCCTGTCACGATTTGCGGCCGAGCGTTTTCTCTACCGGCTCTCTCACTCTCGTCATTCGGATCGTTTCGTTCTAAAAGGCGCCATGCTGATGCTCGTGTGGCTCGGCGAAGCGATTCGCCCGACCCGGGACGCCGATCTCCTCGGGTTCGGCGACCTGTCGGCGACATCCCTGGCGCAGATCCTTGCCGAGGTCTGCGATACGGACGCTGAGCCGGATGGTCTGAAGTACCTGCGTTCATCCATCAAGGTCCTGCCCATTCGGCAGGAAGACCCCTACGGAGGCCTGCGCGCGACGATTCAGGCGCGTCTCGGCAACGCTCGGATCCAGGTGCAGGTCGACGTCGGCATTGGGGACGCTGCCGTTCCTGAACCCGAATGGTTGGTTTACCCGGGACTGCTTGATCTGCCGCAAGCCCGTTTGCGGGCCTATCGTCCGGAAACTGCCATTGCCGAGAAGCTGCACGCCATGGTCATTCTCGGCGAAGCCAACAGTCGGATGCGGGACTTCTTCGATATCTACGCACTCGCGAAACGGCATCCCTTCGATGGAGAGTTGCTCATCCCCGCCGTTCGTGCCACGTTCGAGCGCCGGAAAACGCCGCTTCCGTCAGCCCTTCCCCTGGCATTGACTGCGGATTTTGCCGCGTTGCCGACGAAGCAGGCTCAATGGCAGGGGTTCCTTCGCAAGAACTGGCTTGAGTCGGCACCCGCGCAGCTGAGGGATGTGCTCGACGCTATTGCAACCTTTATCGGACCTGTTATTGCCGCGGCTCGCGATGGCGGCGCGACCGGCCGCACCTGGACACCGGGCGGACCCTGGCGGGATCTCTCTACTGAAGCAAAGTAGCGGCAACGTGCGTTACTGGTGGGTCAACCAGAATCAGACGTTTCGCCAGGAGATCAGCGGCGGCTTTCTGTGGTCGCCGAAACGCAAGACCAACGATCAGCGCAATCCATTCTACGAGTCTATGCCCGAGGTGGCTCCGGGAGACGTGATCTTCTCCTTCGTCGATTCACATATCGTCGCTCTGGGGATCGCCCGCTCCTATTGTTATGAGAGCCCGAAGCCCACGGAGTTCGGTAGCGCAGGATCGTACTGGGGAGCCATTGGCTGGAAGGTAGAAGTCAGTTTTCGAGAGATCGATCATCGGATTCGACCGAAGGACCACATCCAAGAATTGCGCAGCACTCTACCCGATAAGTACTCGCCCCTGCGTCCGAGTGGCGACGGGCTGCAGAGTGTGTACTTGACCGCGGTGGGCCCCGCATTCGCAGCCATCCTCTTTCGGCTCATCGGTCCCGAAGCTAATCAGGTCGCTGACCTGGGGCACGCGGTGAGCCGCGCGCAGCAGCTCAGTCCGGCGCCAGAGCCCACCCTCGAGGAGTGGGAGCGCCGTGTCGAGACTGCGATCCGAGACGATCGAAGGTTGAAAGACACCGAGCGCGAGGCGCTGGTACAGGCGGCGTGTACCTCGGTTGGGTCCTGGTCATCGCAATGATGTATCCATTTTGTCGCTGGGTCGCGGCCGTGAAGGCGCGGCGCACCGATTGGTGGCTAAACTATGTTTGATGCCTCCAAAGCGGACGCACGCGAACGGCACCAACGGGTCGTAAGTGCGAGTAGTACCGAAACGGTGAGCTTCTTGCACTCAACAGGGTTGTGTAGGTCGTGCGGGTATTTTGCGGGAATAGTTGTGCTCGGTTCTGCTTCATCATGCCAAACGGCAACGGGCGCCCCTTGGCAAGTTGTTGAATTACAGATCTAACATCTAACACCTAACACGACTTATAATGCCAGGGTCGAGGGTTCGAGTCCCTCCCTTTCCACCACTCGATCAAGTGTGAATGAGGTGACACCTGCTTTAGTACGGCCGGGAGCTTAGTCCCCGGTTGATTGGGCTCGAGTGTTCCCGGAAGGATCACGGAAAGGCCTCGAGTGGACGAGATCGAAATCAGCCGCAGACTACAAACGCCGCGCGCTGATCCACATCCGGGCTCTTCTGCGGCGTTTGTTCAGTCACGATCCCCTTGCCGATCGCGCGCCGCCGCACATAAATCGGAGGGCCACCGTTTGAGCGAAGGATGTAGTCACTCTCGTGACCGCCGTGGGCCCGCGGGGGACAGGTGAACTCGTTGGGATCAAGGCTCTGACAAAGCCAATGGAGCGCTGAGGCCGTTCTTCTTCCCGCGAGATCCAAATTGTAAGTGGGCGCGGCAGGCTGGCTCGCAAGCCCTAGAATGAGAAGCGTACGCACTTCGGGTTTGCGTAGCAGGGCAACGACATCCCGAGCAGCGCTGCGCCACGTGATGGTGTAGATATCCGAGGGCGCATTCGGGCTCACCCCCGGCAGGCCCTCGAAGCCAAAGTTGTCGACGGGTTCATACGACCAGTTTTTCACGTCCCGATCACTTCGCATCACGAACTCAAGACTCGGAATCTCCGTGCCCGCGGGTAGGGCGCAGCTCTCCATAAAACGGGCATAGTCGCGCAACGAAGCGATGCTCTTCACGCCTTCATCGGAAGTAGATGCGCCCGGGCGCAGACCGCACGAGTCCTCGAGGAACCGACTGTCCGAGTCCCCGGCCGCGACACACATGACCCGGTCTTTGGGCAGGGACACCACCGCGCCACTACCGTCGGCCAACCGCACGAAGATGTAGTCGGCTGTCCTTCCGACAATCCCGTAGGTTTCGAGCGGCTCACGCCGGTCCTTGAGCGACACAGTAACCATCGCCGTCGAGGTCTTGTCCCAGTGTGCAACGAGGCAGGCGTAGACCGCCGTTGCCGCGATGCCTAAGACGAGGGCGAGTCCCAATACCGCTGCGGGTGAAAAGGCGGTGATGGCTCGTGCGAAGAGCCGGGACCACGCCGACATGGTGGTCGTGGTTGCGGCTGTCGGCCCGTTGGACGCCCACGCGCGGGCGAGGGTGTAGAAGAGCAGTATGGCGATGACGACGAGGATCGCCGGTGGGCTCGCTTTCGCTCCGAAAAGGAGAAGATCATCGACATTGCTCCAGACGACCATGTTGAAGTGCAGGAGCGCCGACAGCAGGATCGCGTAGAGAAGTCCAAGCCCTATGATGACCGCCGATCCGTAGGCAAGAATCGCCTTGAGGTTGTCTTTGAAGAACTGAGTGGAATTTATCCGCCAGACGCTGCCCGCTCGGAGAGCCACTCGGCGGATTCCTGCCCGTCGCTGCAGGGTCGCATTGGTCGCTCCGACCAGGGAGGTCAATGTGTTACTGAGCATCGGGCGGCCCCTCTCCGGTCGCGAGCCTCGTCGCAGAGCGCGCCAGCCAGGTCTTGCAGTATTCCTCGACCGATGAGGTACAGGTGCGTACGCGGGCGATGTTGCTCTCAAGTGCGAGAGCGCTCTGAAGGAGATCCGTCCGGGCGCCCGGTTGGATCAGAAGCGGCTCGAGACTGATCTCTCGATCGAGAGGTTCCACGATCCGGTAGAGGTCCTGTTGCTCCCCGGCCAGGGGCTCGAGCCGCCGCACCATCGCCTCGAGTGTGGCCTGAACGCCGGCGCAAAAGGCATCGAACCGTGCGGCCTCGCTCGCGGAGACGAGGGGCGTCGAAGGGTTCTCCTCGTCGACCTCGTCGATGTTTTGGAATAGGCGCTCGTCGAAGGCGGCCTTTGGGTAACCCTTGGAGGTCCAGAGGTCGAACTCTGACAGCGCCTCCGCGCAGGCCCTTTCCAGCTGGTCCACGCGGGGCGCGATTGCCCGCTCGTAGAGAAGTCGAAATGTCGTCATGCCTTCGAGCACGAGAGTCGAGGTGGATTCGTCACGGGCCTCCCTGACTGGCTCCTCTGTCGAACGGGGGCTCCGAAGCAGCTGCGATAACGCGTCAGCCAGTCGGCCGGCGATGGCTGAAAGGGAAAGCGTGTCCTGCCTGCTGGCAGGGAGCCACCAGCTTAAGATTCGGGGCATCACCTTCTCGGCGCCGAGAGTTCGACGAGCCCCTTCGAGCAGTTGCCGCAGCGCCACGAAGGCGGCCGCGCTGTCGCCTAAAGGGGTACTCACGGCAGGATCCTGCGCGTCGGCGTTTCCTTGAGCGTTTCGTTAATCCCCCGATCCGTGATCATCATAAGAGTCCCCGCTGAGTCAGCTGTTGGCTAACGACCCCGATCGCTTTGTCGATGGCGGCGCCACGTACCTTGGCGAGGCCGATCTTGGCGGCCCACTGAAAGAACCAGTTGAGATGGACGGAATTGCGCAGCACGTGATCCGTAATCGTGCCAAGACGCGCGCTCGCGGGGTCCCGGAGGGACTCGGGATCGAAGGCCCTCGTCGGCCAGTCGGGTAGCCTCTCCTCCTCGGTCAGGTCT
>JASHTN010000407.1 GCA_030040525.1 Gammaproteobacteria bacterium
CTCGTCGCACAGCACGACGCGCGCGCCTGCGCTCGCCGCCGTGGTCGCGGCGGCGAGCCCCGCCGGTCCGCCGCCGACGACCAGCACATCGCAGTGTGCGTAGCGGTTGGCGTAGCGATCCGGGTCGGGCAGCGCCGGGGCGCGGCCGAGTCCCGCCGCCGCCCGGATCCGCGGCTCGTAGAGTCGCTGCCACGCACGCCGCGGCCACATGAAGGTCTTGTAGTAGAAGCCCGCCGGAATGAACGGCGCGAGCAGGTCGTTCACCGCGCCGCAGTCGAGCGCGAGGCTCGGCCAGCGGTTCTGGCTCAGCGCCGTGAGCCCTTCGTACAGCTCGACCTGCGTGGCGCGCAGATTCGGCGTGCAGCGCGCCGCATCGCGCTGCACCGCGACGAGGGCGTTCGGCTCCTCGGCGCCGGCGGCCAGCACGCCGCGCGGGCGGTGGTACTTGAAGGAGCGGCCGAGCAGATGCACGCCGTTGGCGAGCAGCGCCGAGGCGAGCGTGTCGCCGGCGAAGCCCGTGTACGGCCGGCCGTCGAAAGTGAAGCGCAGCTCAGCCGAGCGATCGATGCGCCCGCCCGCGGAAGTGCGCAGCCCCTCGCTCACCGCGGCGCCCCGGGCGGCGGCTCGCCGATCCTGTAGGTCGCGAGGAACTGGTCGCTGGTGGTGTCGCGTAGCGCGTTGAAGAACCGGCCACAGCCGTGCACGTGCCGCCAGCGCTCGGCGTGCACTCCGCGCGTGTTGGCGCGGCGGTAGAGGAAGGCCGTCCACTCCTCGTCCGAGGTCGCCGCCGGGTCGCGCGGCCGCGCGAGGTGCGCCTGCCCGCCGTAAGTGAACTCGGGCTCGGGACGCTCGCCGCAGTAGGGGCACTCGATGAGGAGCATGCGCGATCCCTTCGGCTCAGTGCGCGACTGCCGCGGCGGCCGCCTCGTCGATCAGGAGCCCCTCGCGGAAGCGCTCGAGCGTGAAGGGCACGTTGATCGGGTGCGGCTCGTCGCGCGCGATGGTCCAGGCGAACACGTGAGCGGAGCCGGGCGTCGCCTTGAAGCCGCCGGTGCCCCAGCCGCAGTTGACGTACAGGCCCGGCACCGGCGTTCTGGCGATGATCGGCGAGCGGTCGGGCGTCAGGTCGACGATGCCGCCCCAGTTACGCAGCATGCGCATGCGCCGGAAGATCGGGAACAGCTCGCAGATCGCCTCGAGCGCATGGCTCGGAATGTGCAGCGCGCCGCGCTGCGTGTACGAGGTATAGGCGTCGGTGCCGGCGCCGATCACCAGCTCGCCCTTGTCCGACTGGCTGATGTAGGCATGGATGGTGTTGGACATGACGACACACGGGAACACCGGCTTCACCGGCTCCGACACCAGCGCCTGCAGCGGATAGCTCTCGAGCGGCAACTCGATGCCGGCCATTTTCATGATGACGCTGGTGTGGCCGGCAGCCGCCACCCCCACGCGCCGTGCGCGAATCGGGCCGCGCGTGGTCTCGACGCCCGCCACGGCGCCGCCGGTGTCGCGCAGGATCCCGGTGACCTCGCAGTTCTCGACGATATCGACCCCGAGCGCATCGGCCGCACGGGCGTAGCCCCAGGCGACCGCGTCGTGACGCGCGGTGCCGCCGTGGCGCTGCAACGCCGCGCCGAGCACCGGATAACGCAGGCCCTGGAGGTTGAGCGGCGGGCAGAAGGCCTGGGCTTCCTCGGGCGTGAGCCACTCGTTGTCGACGCCGGCAGCGCGGTTGGCGTGCACGTGGCGCTTGGACACCTGCACGTCGTGCACGCTGTGCGCCAGCAGCATGACACCGCGCTGCGAGAACATGAGGTTGTAGTTGAGTGCCTGCGACAGGCCCTCCCAGAGCTTGAGCGCGTGGTCATAGAGCGCCGCGCTCTCAGCGAACAGGTAGTTCGAGCGGATGATGGTGGTGTTGCGCCCGGTGTTACCGCCGCCGATCCAACCCTTCTCGAGCACTGCGACGCTGCCGAGGCGATGCTCGCTCGCCAGGTAATAGGCAGTCCCGAGCCCGTGCCCGCCGCCGCCGATGATCAGCGCGTCGTACCCAGGCTTGGGCTGCGGACTGCGCCACTGCGGCGTCCAGCCGCGCTGGCCGGTGAAGCCGCGCTTCAGGAGCGCCAGGCCGGAGAAGGGCTGCATAGCGGCGCGATGCTGCGGCCGAGGGCCCCGAGCGACGAGCATGCGCGCGCCGACACGTTTGAACGGGAGCGACATGCGCGCAACCGGTAAGATGGCCCGAGCGGTGACCCATCTCAAGACCAGGACAGAGGCGTGCTTAAGAACGATGCGACCGGGGGGACCGACAGCGGCATGGAGCACTTCGGCTACCGGGAATCGCTGGCTCGCAGCATCGGCGCGTTCGGCAGCTTTGCTGCCGGGGTCAGCTATATCTCGATACTCACCGGTACCTTCCAGCTCTTTTACTTCGGCTTTGGCACCGCAGGGCCGGCGTATCTCTGGTCCTGGCCGATGGTGCTCATCGGCCAGCTGGCGGTCGCGCTCTGCTTCATGGAGCTGGCGGCCAAATACCCCATTGCCGGATCGGTCTACAACTGGTCGAAGCTGCTCGGCAGCCGGATCGTCGGCTGGTCCTCGGGCTGGCTGATGCTCACGGCGTCGATCGTCACCTTGTCCGCCGTGGTGCTGGCGCTGCAACTCAACCTGCCGCGGCTGTGGAGCGGCTTCCAGATCGTCGGCGACGGCACCGGTCCCTACGATTTCGCCACCAACGCGGTGATCCTCGGCACGGTCCTGATCGTCTTCACCACCGTCGTCAACGCGCTCGGCGTGCGGTTGATGGCGATGATCAACAGCGCGGGCGTTTTCGTCGAGCTGATCGCCGCCTGCCTCATCGCGATCTTCCTGGCGATTCACATCAGGCGAGGCCCCGGAGTCTTCTTCTCCACCGGCGGCTACGGCGCCGGCAAGAGCTTCGGTTTTCTGGGTGATTTCCTCGTAGCCTCGCTCGCCTCCGGTTACGTCATGTACGGTTTCGACACCGCGAGCTCGCTCGGCGAGGAGACCCTCGAGCCCCGCCGCACCGCGCCGCGGGCCATTCTGCGGGCGATCCTCGCCTCGTTCGTCATCGGCGGCGCGATCCTGGTGTTCGCCGTCATGGCGGCACCCAATCTCAGTGATCCGAAGATCGGCAGCGGCAGCGGCGGCCTGCAGTACATCGTCGAAGAGGTGATGTGGGGTCCGCTCGGCAAGATCTTCCTGGTCTGCATCGTGGTCGCGGTCACGGTGTGCTCGCTGGCGGTGCATACCGCGGCGATCCGCCTGACCTTCGCCATGGCACGCGACAATGCCCTGCCGTTCGGGGAGAGGCTGGCGCGGGTAAATTCCCAGACGCAGACGCCGATCGCTCCGGCCGTCGTGATCGGCGTGATTGCCGAGCTGATCCTGGTTCTCAACATCGGGCAGCCGAAGATATTCACGGTGCTGACCTCCATTGCCGTCATCATGATCTACCTGGCGTACCTGATGGTGACGGCGCCACTCCTGAAGAAGCGCCTGGCAGGGCAATGGCCCCCCGCAGATCTCGCACGCGGCGGCTACTTCACCATGGGCAGGTGGGGGATGTTGGTCAACATCGTCGCGGTGCTCTGGGGCGCGGGGATGGCGCTCAACCTGGCCTGGCCACGCGAGGCGATCTACGGCACGCCCTGGTACAACACCTGGGGTGCATTCGTATACATCGCGGTGATTCTGGGGGCGGGGCTCTGGTGGTACGCCGTCAGAGGCTCCCGTCAGATCGGCACGCTGGCGTCGCACACCTTGTCGGCCGATGTCGATTTCCTGCAAGCGGAAGCCTGACACGACATTCCGGCGGTCAAATGTGCCAGCGGCGCACTTGACCCGGGGGGCTGGCGACTTCATCATGCCTCTTGGACTTGAATAGCCATTTAACAGACCGTCTGCCAAGACCCGGAAAAGCGGCCAAGTCTCTGAGTCCCCAAGGGGCGCGTGCTGGGAGAAGGTGGGGACACAGGCGCTGGGGCCGGACCTGTTGCGAGTCCTCCGGAGTGCCGCATTGAACAGGCAATCAACGTCCGTACGGGACCCCGCGCACGCCCCGGGAGCCGCGGCTGTGGCGCGCGATGAGCTCGAGGAGGCGCGGCGCGCGCAGCTCATCGAGGTCACGGTCGACAGTCTCGCCGAGGTCGGCTACGTCGGCACTACGCTTGCGCAGATCGCGCGACGCGCGGAAGTCTCGCCCGGTCTCGTCGCGCATTATTTCGGCGACAAGGACGGGCTGCTCGAGGCGGCGTTTCGGACGCTGGCGCGCAATCTCGCCGTGCGCATGCGCGCGCGGCTCGCGCTGGCCGGCACGCCGCGCGGGCGCGTTCAGGCGGTCATCGACACCAATCTCGCGCCGGAGGAGTTTGACCAGCGGACCGGCACCGCGTGGCTCGCGTTCTGGGGCCAGGTGCTGCACGTGCGCGGGCTGAAGCGCGTGCAGACGGCTTACCAGCGCCGCATGCTCTCGAACCTGCGCAACGATCTGCGCCGGCTGATTCCCGCCGCCGAAGCCCGGACTCTCGCCGGCATGATCGCCGCGATGATCGACGGCGTGTGGCTGCGCGCGGCGCTCTCGGAATGGCAGGAGGCCGACAGCGAGTCGGCGCGCGCCATGCTGACGGCGTTCGTCGAGGCACGGCTGCGCGACTACGCGCAACAGGGCGCAGCGGCCGCCCCCCAGGCGGGCAGGCACGCTGCAGCGGCGGCCGCCGGCCGCCGCGACACGCTCCGGGTGATCAACCCGGCGACCGGCGAGGCGCTGGCAGAGCTCGCCGTGGACGGCGCCGCCGAGGTCGATGCGGCGGTCGGCCGGGCGCGCGCCGCACAGCGCCG
>JASHTN010000408.1 GCA_030040525.1 Gammaproteobacteria bacterium
CACGGCGCCGGCTTCGCCCACCGACATCTGGTAGGTGCGTTGCAGGAAGGTCGGGGTCCAGAACATCAGTCCCCAGCCCCACAGCGCACACACGGCGCTGCCGATCATCAGGTGCACGCACGAGCGCTGCGACCACCAGAACCGCATGGTTTCGATGAAGGAGGGCGCTGCGCCGTCGTCGCGACCGTCGAGGCAGCCGCGTTGCGGCTCGCGCACCGTGAGCCACACGCCGAGGCCGGCCAGCACCCCGGGCACGCCGAGTGCGAAGAACACCGCCCGCCAGCCGAAATGGTCGGCGATGATGCCGGCGACGTTGTAGCCGACCCACGCCCCGAACGGCGCTCCGAGCGAGAATACGGTGAGGGCCATGGCGCGCCGGCTGGCCGGGAAGTAGTCCGAGAGCAGCGAGTTGGCCCCGGGCGTGCCGCCGGCCTCGCCGACCGTGACGCCGACCCGGGCCAGGAAGAACTCGAGCGAAGTGCGCGCCAGGCCGCACAGCGCCGTCATCACCGACCACAGCACCAGGCAGGCGCCGACGATGACACGACGGCTGCGCCGATCGATGAGCCACGAGAGCGGAAAGCCCAGCACCACGTAGAAGATTCCGAACGCCACCCCGGTGAGCCAGGCCACCCCCGCATCGGTCAGGTGCAGCTCGTGACGGATCGGATCGAGCACCGTGGAGACCACGTAGCGGTCGGCGATGCTCAGGGTGTACACGAGGCACATCATGATGAGCACGTACCAGCGCTCGAGGAAGGAGGCCGATTGCACGCTCGGCAGCTTGAGGGCCGGCGGGTCCGCGGCGACGCTCGAAGGCAGCTCGCTCATATGCGCTCGCTTGGCATGCGTAGCGGCAGGTTACGCCTGCGGCGTGTGGCTGTCTTGCAGAATGAGATCTGCGGCCTTCTCCCCGACCATGATGACCGCGGCGTTGGTATTGCCCGAGGTGATGTTCGGAAAGATCGAGGCGTCCGCGACCCGCAGGCCGCTCACCCCGTGCACGCGCAGCTGTGGATCGACCACCGCCGTGCGCGGCTCGGGTCCCATGACGCAGGTGCCGCAGTCGTGAAACACCGAGCCCGCGCGCTGGCGGAAATCGGCGAGCACCTCGGCATCGCCGCGTACCGCGCTGCCGGGCTCGCGCTCGGACGCGATGCTCGAGGCCAGCGGCTCGCTGGCGGCGATGCGCCGCAGCAGGCGCGCCCCTTCGAAGACATCCTGCACGTCGCTCTCGGTCGCCAGCGAGTTGAGCACGATCGCGGGGCTCGCGCGCGGGTCGGGCGAGCGGATGTGGACGCTGCCGCGGCTCGTCGGGCGGCAGGTGTTGAAGGACATGAGAAACCCGGGGTACGGATCGGGATTCAGCAGCCGGCGGCTCGTGCCCGCCGTCGTGGTCGAGTAGCTCGCCGGATTGAAATAGACGTGCATGTTCGGCAGCGCGAGTCCCGGGCGGCTGCGCACGAATGCGCCCGCCTGATTGACGCTCATGGCGAGCGGCCCGCGCCGTGCGGCGAGCAGGTAGGTGAGGGCGGCGCGCACCTTGCCCGTGAATGGGGCGAGCTGATCGTTGAGGGTCGGCACCTGCGAGCGGTAGAAGTAGGACACCGCGAGGTGGTCCTGCAGCCCGCGGCCGACCGCGGGCGAGTCGGCCACCAGCGGCAGGTCGAGCCGGCGCAGCAGCTGCGCATCGCCCACGCCCGAGAGCTCGAGGAGCTGCGGCGAGTTGATGGCGCCGGCGGACACGATCACCTCGCGGCGCGCCTGCGCGCTGAGGCGCACACCGCCGCTCAGGAACTCCACCCCGGCGGCGCGTCGGCCCTCGAACAGCACGCGGGTGGCGTGCGCGCGGGTCAGCACCTCGAGATTGCGGCGCGCGCGCGCGGGCTTCAGGTAGGCGTTCGCGGTCGAGACGCGCACGCCGTCCTTGATGGTCACCTGCCAGAGGCCCGCGCCCTCCGGCTGCGCGCCATTGAAGTCCGGTGTACGCGGGATCCCGACCCTGGCGCAGGCCGCGATGAACGACCCGCACAGCGGGTGCACCTGTGCGGACACGTCGCTGATCCGTACCGGTCCGCCGACGCCGTGGTACCCGGACTCGCCGCCGGGATGATCCTCGAGCTTTCTGAAGTAGGGCAGCACCTCGCGCCATGACCAGCCGGGGTTGCCGGCCGCCGCCCAGTCGTCGAAGTCGGCAGGCTGCCCGCGGACGTAGACCATGGCGTTGATGGAGCTCGAGCCGCCGAGCACCTTGCCCCGCGGCACGAACTGACGGCGGCCGCCGAGTGCCGCATCGGGCTCGGCCTCGTACATCCAGTTGTAACGCGGGTCGTTGAAGGTGCGCCCGTAACCGATCGGCACCTGGATCCAGGGCGAGCGATCCGAGCCGCCGGCTTCCAGCAGCAGCACGCTGTGCATCCCGCCCGCTGTCAGGCGGTTGGCGAGCACGCAGCCGGCAGAGCCGGCACCGATCACGATGTAGTCGTACTGTGCCATCGCTCAAACGCGCGCCGCAGGCACGGCGCGCCGGCCGCGCTCGCTGCGGCCCGCGCCCATATCGCGCGCGGTCGGGCCGGTGTAGGCTCGCGCTCGCGCGCATTGCGGAGTGTCACGATGAAACTGCAGAGCCTCAGGACCTTCGTTGCCGGCAATCCTCCGCCGCACAACGGCGGACGCTACTTCGTGTTCGTGAAGCTCGTGACCGACGACAACGTGCACGGCGTCGGCGAGGCGTACTGCGTACCGTTCCACCCGCAGGTCGTGACGCACATGCTCGAGGATGTCTTCGGCCGCTACCTCGAGGGCGAGGATCCGCACGACATCGAGAAGATCTGGCGCCGGGTGTACTCCTCGGGCTACACGCAGCACGCGGATCTCACGCTCATGGGGGTGCTGAGCGCGCTCGAGATGGCCTGCTGGGACATCGTCGGCAAGCAGGCCGGGCAGCCGGTCTACAAGCTCCTCGGCGGGCGTGTGCACGAACGGCTGCGCGCCTACACCTATATCTACGCACGCGCCGGCGACCGCACCGACGTCTACCAGGATCCGGATCTCGCGGCCGAGCGCGCCGCGGAGTATGTGGCGCAGGGGTTCACGGCGTTGAAGTTCGATCCGGCGGGGCCGTACTCGGCCTTCGACGGCCGGCAGCTGTCGCTCCCGGCGCTCGAGCTCTGCGAGCGTTTCATGCGGCAGCTGCGCGCGGCGGTCGGCACGCGCGCCGACCTCCTGTTCGGCACTCACGGCCAGATGACTGCTGCCGGCGCCTTGCGGCTGGCGCGGCGCCTGGAGCCCTATGACCCGTTGTGGCTCGAGGAGCCGGTGCCGCCGGATGCGCCTGAGGAGATGGCGCGGGTCGCGCGCGGCACGCGCATCC
>JASHTN010000409.1 GCA_030040525.1 Gammaproteobacteria bacterium
GGCTCGAGGTTGTCCGCGAGCACGTGCGACTCCGGGTCCGGATGCAGCACGATCCCGAGCCCGGTGGGTGGCGTCGCGATGGTGTGCACCAGCAGGTCCGGGCGGCAGGTGCGCAGCAGCAGCAGCAGCCGCCAGATATCCCCGCTCCAGAAGCGTGTCGTCTGCTCGCGCTGCGCGGTGCGGGCGTCGAGCGGGTAGCAGTCGTGCAGCAGGATGACCGAGCTGCGTGCGCAGACCCGCTCGAGGCTGACGAAGTCGCGCAGCGCGTACTCGAAGCGATGCATGCCGTCGATGAAGGCCATGTCGACCGGGCGGCCACCGAGCGCGGCGCGCACGTCGTGTGTGGCGAAGAACTCGTCGCTGGTCTCGAGGAAGATCCGTTGATTGGGCCCCAGGGGCCGCTCGAGCCGCGGCTGCGGATCGATGCCGAGCACCTGCGTCTGCGGCAGCACCCGTGCCAGCGACTCGCCGCGCGACACGCCGATCTCGAGATAGGTGCGCGGCTGCAGGTAACGGTGCATGCGGCCGAGCACCGCGAAGTAATCCTCCCCGGGCAGCGACAGGCGCGCCATGAGCGAGTAGGCGCGCGAGTAGTCGGCGTGCGTCACCGACCGCCGGCACAGCGCCAGCGCCTGCTCGCGGCGGCCGAGCCAGCTCTGCAGCCGGGCGCGCTGATAGAGTGCGCGCGCGGCGCGCCGGTTCTCCGCCCGCGGCTGCGGCCCGGCGTCCGTCATGGACGCGCCTGCGGGGCGTATTGCCGCGCATACCATTGCCGGTACTCGCCGCTCACCACGCTCTGCCACCAGTCCTCGTGGGAGAGATACCAGTGCACGGTGGCTTCGAGGCCGGCGGCGAGCGCGGTGCCGGCCTGAAAGCCGAGCCGCGCGCGGATCCTCCCCGAGTCGACCGCGTAGCGGCGGTCATGCCCGGGGCGGTCACGCACGTGCTGCATGAGGCTGCGCCCGGACCCGCCCCGCGCGGCCGGGCTGTGCGGAAAGCGGCGCGCGAGCGCGGCATCGGCGGCGAAGGCCGCGTCGATCAGATCGCAGAGCCGGCCGACCACGATGATGTTGGGCTCCTGGGTGCCGCCACCGACGTTCCAGGTCTCCCCGGGAGGCGATTTCTCCAGGATCAGATCGATCGCACGGCAGTGGTCGCTGACGTGAAGCCAGTCGCGGATCTGCAGGCCGTCGCCGTAGATCGGCAGCGTCCGCCCTTCGAGCAGGTTGAGGATGCACAGCGGCAGCAGCTTCTCGGGGAACTGGTACGGTCCGTAATTGTTCGAGCAGTTGCTGATCGTGCACGGCAGCCGGTAGGTGTGCGCGTAGGCACGCACCAGGTGATCGGCCGCCGCCTTGCTCGCCGCGTACGGCGAGCTCGGCGCGTACGGCGTGCTTTCGGTGAAGCCGGCAGCGTCCGGGGCGAGCGAGCCGTAGACCTCGTCGGTGGACACGTGGTGGAAGCGGCAGCCGCGCTGCGCCGCCTCCGGCCCCCAGGCACGCCGCGCCGCCTCGAGCAGCACCTGCGTGCCTGTCACGTTGGTGCGCAGGAAGGCCGCCGGATCCTCGATCGAGCGGTCGACGTGCGACTCGGCGGCGAAGTTCACTACGGTGTCGGGGCGCTCGGCAGCGAGCAGCGCGCCGACGCGCTCGGCGTCGCCGATGTCACCGCGCACGAAGTGGATCCTGCCGGCATCGATCAGGGCGGCGAGGCTCGCGAGGTTGCCGGCGTAGGTGAGGGAGTCGAGCACCACCACGCGGTCGGCGGGGTGCGCCGCGCTCCAGTAGTGGCAGAAGTTCGCGCCGATGAAGCCCGCGCCGCCCGTGACCAGCAGCCGCCTCACGCGAGCGTCTCGCGCAGCGCGCTGCGCCAGTGCGGCGCCTGACGCCCGAGGAGCTTCTCGGTGGCGCGCTTGTCGAGCACGCTGTACGGTGGTCGCGCTGCCGGCGTCGGGTAGTCGGCGCTGCCGATCGCGAAGATCGCCGGTGCGGACTTGAGCAGCCCGGTGCGCAAGGCCTCCTCTGCGATCGCCACCGCGAAGTCGTACCAGCTCGCGACCCCGGAGTCGCACCAGTGCATGAGCCCGGGCGCACACCGCGCGGCGAGCGTCCACAGCACCTGCGCGAGCCCTGCGGCGTGCGTCGGCGCGCCCACCTGATCCGAGACCACCGAGAGCTGCGGGCGGCTGTGCATGAGCGCGAGCATTCTTGCGGGAAAGCCGCCGCCGGCGCCGTACAGCCAGGAGGCGCGCACCACGCTGCTGCGCCCGGGCAGCTCGCGCGCCACCGCGAGCTCGCCCGCGAGCTTGGTGCGACCGTAGACCGAGAGCGGGTTGGGACACGCCCGGGTGTCGTAGGGGTGTCCCTGCGCTCCGTCGAACACGTAATTGCTCGATACGTGCACGAGCCAGGCACCGGCGCGGCGGCAGGCCGCCGCCAGCACCTCGGGCCCGAGCGCGTTGGCGCGCGCGGCCGCCTCGGGTGCGCGCTCGGCCGCATCGACCCCGGTGAAGGCCGCCGCGTTCAGCACCAGTTCGGGAGCGAAGCTCTGCATGAGCGCCGCCACCGCCGCAGGGTCGGCGATATCGAGCTCGGGGTGTCCCACGGCGCGCAGCTCCGCCCCGGCAGGCGCAGCGGCCACCAGGGCGCGGCCGAGCTGGCCGCCGGCGCCGGTGATGAGC
>JASHTN010000410.1 GCA_030040525.1 Gammaproteobacteria bacterium
GCCGGCTGCCTGCGCGCTTTTCTCAACAACCAGTACGTCGGGCTCGCGGTGTTCACCGGCATCCTGCTGCAGTACGTGTACGGCCCCGCGAGCTAGCCTCACGGGAGCAGACGACGGCGCGTGGGCGATCACAAGAACCAGGCGTTCCTCGCACGACTGAGGTTCGCGCTGCAGGGCCTCGCCTACGGCGTGCGCACCGAAGCCAGCCTGCGCGTGCAGGCAGCGAGCCTGGCGGCCGCGGTGGTGGCGCTGCTACTGGTCACGCGGCTCAACGCGCTCACCGTGAAGCTCGCCTGCATCGGCGCGCTGCTCACCGTGTCCTATCCGTTCGTCAAGCGCGTCTTCCCGTTGCCGCAGCTGTACCTGGGGATCTCCTTCGGCGGCTGGAGCGTGCCGATGGCGTTCGCGGCGCAGACCGGCGCGCTGCCGCGCGTGGCATGGGTGCTGTACTTCGCGGCGGTGATCTGGGCGGCGCTCTACGACACCATCTACGCCATGATCGACCGCGAGGACGATCTGCGGATCGGTGTCAAGTCGAGCGCCATCCTGTTCGCCGACATGGACCGGCTGCTGATCGGCGTGATGCAGGCGATGATGCTGTACGCGCTGTATCTGGCCGGTCACGACATGCGATTCGGGCCCTGGTACCACGCCGGCCTGATCGCCACCCTCGTGCTGTTCGTGTGGCAGCAGCTGCTGATCCGCAAGCGCGAGCCCGCCGGCTGCCTGCGCGCCTTTCTCAACAACCAGTACGTCGGGCTCGCGGTCTTCGTCGGCATCCTGCTGCAGTACGTGTACGCCGGGCCAGGTTAGCCGCATCCGACGGACGCAGCGCATGGGAGCTCCGGGCGATCACAAGAACCAAGCGTTCCCCGCGCGGCTGAGGTTCGCGCTGCACGGACTCGCGCGCGGCGTGCGCACCGAAGCCAGCCTGCGCGTGCAGGCCGCGAGCCTCGCGGCCGCCGTGGTTGCGCTGCTGCTGCTGCATCCGGGCCCGGTCTGGTGGGCGCTGGTGCTGCTCGCCGCGGCGGCGGTGCTGGCGGCGGAGCTGCTCAACACCGCCCTCGAGCAGCTCGCCGACGAGCTGCACCCGCAGGACAGCCCGGGAGTGCGCAACGCCAAGGACTGCGCCGCCGCCGCCGTCCTGGTGGCATCGCTCGGGGCGCTGGCGGTGGCGCTGGCGCTCGCGGTGCACCTGCTGCGGCGCTGAGCGCGGCATGCCTCTGTTCACGAGTTGACCAATTGTCGACTTTCAACACCCGAGTGCGTTGACACGGCCCGTGCCGCTCGGGCATGGTCCGCGCCATGAGCGCCCCGCCTGCCGAGCTCACCGCCGCTGACCTGCCGCCGCCGGCGGCTCCGCGCCACGACTGGACGCGGGCCGAGGTGGCGGCGCTGTTCGCGCTGCCGTTCCTCGAGCTCATGTTCCGCGCGCAGCGCGTGCACCGCGCGTACCACGCGCCCAACAGCGTGCAGATGAGCACGCTGCTCTCGGTGAAGACCGGCGGCTGCCCGGAGGACTGCGCCTATTGTCCGCAGAGCGTGCGTTACGACACCGGGGTCGAGCGCGAGGCGCTCATGGAGCCGGCGGAGGTGCGCGAGTGCGCGCGGCGCGCGCAGCGCGCCGGAGCGACGCGCTTCTGCATGGGCGCGGCCTGGCGCTCGCCGAAACCGAGAGACCTCGCCGGGGTCGCCGCCATGATCCGCGAGGTGCACGCGCTCGGGCTCGAGACCTGCGCGACGCTCGGCATGCTGACGCCCGCGCAGGCGCTGGAGCTGAAGGCCGCGGGCCTCGACTACTACAACCACAACCTCGACACCTCGGCGGAGTTCTACGGCGCGATCATCACCACGCGCGGCTACCAGGACCGGCTCGACACCCTGGACGCCGTGCGCGCGGCAGGTCTCAAGGTCTGCTGCGGCGGCATCGTCGGCATGGGCGAGTCGGTCGCCGACCGCGCCGAGCTGCTGCGCACCCTCGCCAACCTGCCCGAGCATCCCGAGAGCGTGCCCATCAACCGCCTGGTGAAGGTGGCGGGCACGCCGCTCGCGGCGGCGCCGGAGCTCGACCCGTTCGACTTCGTGCGTACCTGTGCGGTAGCGCGCGTGCTGATGCCGCGCGCCTATGTGCGGCTGTCGGCGGGCCGCGAGACCATGAGCGACGAGCTGCAGGCGCTGTGTTTTCTCGCCGGCGCCAACTCGGTGTTCTATGGCGAGCGGCTGCTCACCACCGGCAACCCGGACGTCGAGCGCGACCGGCAGCTGTTCGAGCGGCTGCAGCTCACTGCCGAGAGCGCCGCGCCGGCCGCGAGCGCCGCGGCCGTCTGAGCGCGCGCGCCGGCGGCCTCAAGGGCAGGACATGAAACGGGCCGCGGGCGCGCTCGAGACAGCTCTCGCGCAGCTCGCGGCGGCCGAGCTGACGCGCGTGCGCGCGACCGTCGAAGCCTTCGCGCGCGGCGGCACGCGCACTCAGCCCGTGGTGGCCGGCCGCAGCCTCGTCGACTTCAGCAGCAACGACTACCTCGGGCTCGCGCACCATCCGGCGCTCGCCGCGGCCATGAGCGAATGCGCCGTCCGCACCGGTGCCGGCAGCGCCGCCTCGCACCTGGTCAGCGGCCACGGCGCCGAGCACGAGCGGCTCGAAGCGGAGCTCGCCGCCTTCACCGGGCGCGAGCGGGCGCTGCTCTTCTCGAGCGGCTACCTGGCGAATCTCGCCGCCGTCGGCACGTTCGCCGGACGCGGCGAGCGCGTGCTGCTCGACCGGTTGAGCCACGCCTCGCTCATCGACGGGGCGCGGCTCTCGGGGGCGGCAGTGCGCCGCTACGCCCACGCCGATGCGCGCGCCGCGGCGCGCCTCATCGAGGCGGACGGCGCATACACCGCGCTGCTCGCCACCGACGGGGTATTCAGCATGGACGGCGACACCGCACCGCTCGCAGACCTCGCGCGCCTGGCGCGCGCGCATGGCGCGTGGCTCCTGGTCGACGACGCGCACGGGCTCGGAGTGCTCGGTGCCGGCGGACGCGGTACGCTCGAGGCGCACGAGTTGGGATCGGACGCAGTGCCGCTGCTGATGGGTACGCTGGGGAAAGCCTTCGGATCATTCGGCGCGTTCGTCGCGGGCGATACCGACCCCATCGAGCTGCTGCTGCAGAAGGCGCGCTCCTACATGTATACGACCGCGCTGCCGCAGCCGGTGGCCGCTGCGACCCGCGCCGCCCTGGCGCTCGCGCAGCGCGAGAGCTGGCGGCGCGAGCGCGTGCTCACCCTCACCGCGCGCTTCCGCCGCCAGGCCCTGGCTGCCGGCGTGCCCCTGAGCGGCTCCACCACGCCCATCCAGCCGGTCGTGCTGGGCAGTGCGCAGGCTGCGCTCGCCGCGCAGCGCGAGCTCGAGGCGGCGGGCTTCTGGGTCGTGGCGATTCGCCCGCCGAGCGTGCCGCGCGGCGCGGCGCGGCTGC
>JASHTN010000036.1 GCA_030040525.1 Gammaproteobacteria bacterium
ACGCGCCGCCGCGCGCTGCACGGACAGGCCGCGGGCCGCGGCGGCCGCGCTCGCCGCCTCGACCGCCTGGCCGATGGAAGCGACGATCGTGCGGCGCACCCGGTCGGCGCCCGTGCTCGCAGGCCCGAGCAGTCCCGAGCCGATCACGCCGGGGTCATCACCGGGCACATCCGACACCAGCAGCGCCTGGGCCGGCCGGCCCCGCAGCCGCGCGGTGAGCTTGCCACCCTTGATCGCCGAGCGGGCGATGCGCTGGGCGTTGAGCTCGGCGATCGCGATGCCCGAGGCCAGCCCCCGGACGGTGAAGCTCTCCAGATCGGCGAGCGTCATGCC
The DNA here is from genome assembly GCA_030040525.1 of Gammaproteobacteria bacterium. Lineage (GTDB taxonomy): Bacteria > Pseudomonadota > Gammaproteobacteria > Steroidobacterales > Steroidobacteraceae > 13-2-20CM-66-19. The sequence continues at coordinate 334 of JASHTN010000036.1, forward strand.
GGGCGCCGGCACCTCCGCGAGGCTCGAGGCGCCGCCGGAGATCAGGAAGAGCGGCTCCACCTCCGGCGGCAGTGCCGCCACCCATTCGAGCAGACGCTGTCCGGCGGCGAGCGAGCGCGCATCCGGCACCGGATGCGCGCCGGTGAGGATCTCGGTGCCGGGCAGAGTGCCGAGCTCCGGTGGGACGTGCCCCTCGCGCGTGATGACCAGCGCGCGGACAATGCGCGGCCCAAGGACGTCGTGCGCTCCGAGAGTCATGGCGGCGGCGGCCTTGCCGACCGCCGCGAGCCATACCGGGCCGTGCCCCACGGCCGGCGCAGCGCCGGGCGCAGCCGCCGTGGAGAGCGCCTCGCGCACGCAGCGCCGCCCGTCGACCCGGGTCAGCGCCGCCTGCAGGAGCTGCAGCAGCAGTGCGCGGCGCGGGTCGCCTGCGGCGGCCAGCTCAGCTCCCGTGCACCAGTTTGAGCGTGCTGCGCCGCGCGTCGCGCGCGCTCCTCGCTTCGTCCGAGCGCTCGCGCTGCAGCCGCTCGAGGTACTCGGGTGTGACGTCGCCGGTGACGTACTCGCCGGAGAAGCACGAGGTGTCGAACTCCTCGATGCGCGCGTCCTCGTGCTTGCAGGCCGCGATCAGGTCCTCGAGATCCTGGTAGACGAGCCAGTCGGCGCCGATCAGCCGCGCGACCTCATCTACCGTACGGCCGCTCGCGACCAGCTCGTGAGCGGCCGGCATGTCGATGCCGTAGACGTTCGGAAAGCGCACCGGCGGCGCGGCGGAGGCGAAGTACACCTTGGTGGCACCGGCCTCGCGTGCCAGCTCGATGATCTGCGCCGAGGTCGTGCCGCGCACGATCGAGTCGTCCACCAGCAGCACCGTCTTGCCACGGAACTCGAGGTCGATCGCGTTCAGCTTGCGGCGCACCGATTTCTCGCGCTCGTCCTGTCCCGGCATGATGAAGGTGCGGCCGATATAGCGGTTCTTGATGAAGCCCTCGCGGTACTTGAGCCCCAGCCGCTGCGCGAGCTGCAGCGCGCTGGTGCGACTGGTGTCCGGGATCGGGATGACCACGTCGATGTCGTGGTCGGGGCGCTCGCGCAGGATCTTGTCGGCGAGCCGGTCACCCATGCGCATGCGGGCGCGGTACACGGAGATGTTGTCGATCTTCGAATCCGGGCGGGCAAAGTACACGTACTCGAATATGCAGGGAGTATGGCGCGGCGTGACCACGCACTGCTGCGCGTGGAGCCTGCCGGCCTCGTCGATGTACACGACCTCCCCCGGCGCGACGTCGCGCGCGAAACGGAACGACAGGGCATCGAGCGCGACGCTCTCGGACGCCAGCATCCACTCGGTGCCGCGCGGCGTGCGCCGCTCACCCAGCACCAGCGGGCGGATGCCGTTCGGGTCGCGAAAACCGAGGATCCCATGGCCGATGATCATCGCGACGACCGCATAGCCGCCGCGGCAGCGGCGGTAGACGGCGGTCAGAGCGGCGAACACGTCCGCCGGCGTGACGCGCACGGTGCCGACGCGCTGCAGCTCGGACGCGAACACGTTGAGCAGCACCTCGGAATCGGAGCTGGTGTTCAGGTGGCGGCGATCCTCGCGGATCAGGATCTCGGCGAGCTCCGCCGCGTTGGTCAGATTGCCGTTATGCCCGAGGCAGATGCCGTAGGGCGCGTTGACGTAGAACGGCTGGGCCTCTGAGGCGCTGTCGCAGCCGGCGGTCGGGTAGCGCACATGACCCAGCCCCATGTTGCCCTTGAGCTCGAGCATGTGATGCTGCTGGAACACGTCGCGCACCAGGCCGCTGCCCTTGCGCACGTACAGCTCGCCGTCGCCCGAGGTGGCGATGCCGGCGGCGTCCTGGCCGCGGTGCTGCAGCACAGTGAGCGCGTCGTAGAGGCGCTGGTTCACCGGACTTGCGCCAACGATGCCTACGATGCCGCACATGTGCTGCTGCTCAGCTGCTCAGACCTGTACGTTCCCGTGCGGCACCGGATCGGCGCCCACCAGGAACCGCAGGCCGTTCGCGATCGACTCGGCGTACGGCATGAGATGCGAGTAGCGCCACCAGTACTCGCCGTCGAGGCGCAGCAGCTGGCCCAGGATCACGAACACCCCCACCAGCACCAGCCCGCGCAGCGCGCCGAAGGCGAAACCCAGCAGCCGGTCCATGCCGCTGAAGATCGACAGCCGCACGTAGTGCCCGAGGACCGCGCCGAACAGCGAGCCGGCGAGCAGGATCAGCGCCACGATGATGACCCGCGCGGCCCACGGCCGCACCGTGCCGCCGGCCAGCAGCCCGCCCAGGTGCGGCCCGATGAGATCGGAGAAATGCCAGGCGACGATGAGCGCAATGATCCAGGCTGCGAACCCGATAGCCTCGCGCAGGAAACCGCGAGCCGCGCCCACCAGAGCGGAGACGAGGATGGCGGCAATGATCAGGTAGTCGGTCGCGTTCATCGCGGCTGGCTGCGGGCGCGGTCGCCCCGCGCGGCGCGGATTGTACAAGAGCGGCGCGGCCGGCGCCCACGCGCTCCGTCACAGCTCGCCCCGGACGGGCTAGCGCGGTACGATCGAGCCGCTGTGACCCGTGGCACGCAGCCTGGCCGCGAGCTGCAGCGCCCCTGCGCGGTCGCGCGTCGGTCCGACCAGCACCCGATAGAGCCGGCGGCCGGTCGGGCCGCGGGCGATGCTCACCTTGAAGCCGCGGCCCGAGAGCTGCTGCGCGAGTCGCTGCGCGTTGGCGTGGCTCGCGAAGGTGCCAAGCTGCACCATCCAGCCCTTGCCGCCGCTGTTGGTCACCGTCACCGGCGTCGCCTGCGGTGCCCGCGGGG
>JASHTN010000411.1 GCA_030040525.1 Gammaproteobacteria bacterium
GCCGTCCTGCTTGGAACAACTGACGCTTCGGGCTACTGCGCCCCCAGGACGCTCTCCGCGACCGAAACGGCCGGACCTGCCGATGGATGGGCCGGTCGGCGTCCTCCGGTGGAACTACGCTGCAGCGCAACACAGCCTCGCCAACCGCCGCGCGCGAGCGAGAGCCACCATTTCAAAGCAACGTCTGATGCCCGCCCCCTAGCAGACAGTCGACACCACCATAGGCTTGCATAATGCGTATGTCAATAGTACATCTAGTGGATGTTTATTTTATGCCGTAGGCGGATAATTATTTGGTTCCGGAGTTCATCCTAAGCTCGCGTAGAGGTGGTTGATTCACCCGGTTAACCTCTTGGGCTACCCGCAAGAGATCGGATAAATGGTCAGTCGCGGCACTACCCAGCAATCGAGCGCCCCGTACAACCGGCGCATCGTTCTCGACTTGATCCGCCGCAAAGGCTCGATCTCGCGCAAGGAGATCGTCGATGCGGTCTCGCTGAGCCCGCAGACCGTGGCGAATATCACGCACGATCTCGAGTCGATTGGGCTTGTCGTCTCCCGCAGACTCAAGGACCAGAGGTCCCGTGGCCAGCCGCCGATCGCCTTTGAGCTGAATCCCGACGGGGGCAGGTCGATCGGCATCAGCCTTGAGCCCGGCGGCGCTTCTGCTGCGCTGATAAATCTCGTCGGAGATGTGATCAAGAAACGGGAGGTCGAGGTCGACGCCCGCAAGCAACGCGAAGTGCTGGCAAGCATGCTGGATCTCGTCAAGGGTCTGGTCACCGGCTCCTCATCGAGCGAGCGGCCGTGGGGAGTGGGCATTGCCTTACCGGGTCCGCTGGTGGGGACGGACATCAGTTTCATTGGGCCGACGACGCTTGACGGTTGGAGCGACCTGACCATTCTGGATGAGCTGCGGGACCTGAGCGGTCTTCACGTGAATTACAGCGTGGACAGCGTAGCGGGCGCTCTCGGTGAGGCACTGTTTGGCGTCGCTAAGAGCCTCGACAATTTCTACTATCTGCACTTGAGCGCGGGTCTCGGCGGCGCAATGGTCATCAACCGATCGGCTTACAACGGCGCCAACGGCAACGCCACCGAGATCGGGCACATTCCCGTCGTTCCGGACGGCAAGCCTTGCTACTGCGGAAACCGGGGCTGCCTCGAGCGATATCTATCGCTGCATTCGCTCGCAGAGGAGCTCGGCAGTCTGCACATCACTGATTTGCTCGACCACGGGAAGGAAACCGTGGCGAAAATGCTGGCGGCGAACGACGAGCGGCTGCTCGCCTGGTGCCGCCAGGCGGCAGAGCGCCTGCGAGACGCTGTGTGCATCATCGAGAACATGCTGGACCCAGGCACCATCGTGATCGGGGGTTCGGCGCCGAAGGTGCTGGTCGAGCGCTTGGTCATGCTTGCGCAACCGCTACGCAAATCGGTCCGTGGCGGCATTGCGCAGCCAGGCGAGCGCATCCTGCTTTCGCAGCGCCAGGAAGACAGCTCCATTCTCGGCGCCGCGGTGCTGCCTATCTATGACATGCTCTCGCCGCGATTCGAAGTACTGTTGAAGGACCGGAGGCCCGACCTCAAGCTCGCAGGTTTGCTGGGTCAGAAAACGAGTACCCGGGCCGAGAGGTTGTAAGCAAAATACTAACAGCCGCTAGTTATAATTACTGCTGGGTAGTGCTACAGAGACCGGATAACTCCGATTCTGTTGTTTTCGGGTTCAGATCGAGAAAAATCGGCTGCGTATAAGGTTTCAGGAGCGGCGATCGAAGGCGGGGCCTCTACGTTGATACCCCCCGGAATCGACCTGATAAGCGCGTCGCGGTGTTACCCGGGTCTGTTTCAACTAGCGCAGGACCCCCATACGCACTTGCCCGCGGACCCAACCGGACCGCGGCTCCTGCCCGCAATCCGTCAGCACAGCGGGTAGGCGCCTCGCGTGTGTTGAGAGTGTCCAGGGGGTCTACCAGTGAGCCGCCGCCTGGACTAACTGCTGCACCGGCGCGGCCACCACAAGCAACAGGTGGGCGAAACTGTGCCCCTTGGCCCGCTTCAGGAGCGTGAGTTGCTGCATTCTCCAGGCGTCAGGGGGAGACTGAGCCTTGTCCAGATAATCAAGGGCATCGAGCCCCGCCGCTGCCACAGCAGAGAGAGTCTGGGACAGGGTGATGTCCTCCTGCAGAAGAAAGGACTGAACGAGGATAGGGTGTAACTTGGCGTCATTGTCTCGCCAAAGCATCAGCCAACTTCGAATTTGTGATTCCGTGGCCTGGTCTTTTGCGCCGCTTTGAACGTACGCCTGCACGAGGTTGTTGAAAAGCCGCGCCGTGTCACTCTCAGGGTAGACAGCATTGATCAGACGATTGAGGGGAGCACCGTAGCCAGGCCACGGGTCGTCATCCTTCACGGGCTCGTCCCAGGTGTCGTCATCCTTCACGGGCTCGACAACGTCCGCCAGAACGCGCAGAGCGGAGACGTCGGTAGCTCCTGCCATCCGCTGCAACATACGCAGCCGCGCAGACCGATGCGTCAGGCCCAGCCATTCGAGCTCGAGGCTGACAGCATTCAACCGTGTATACATGGAAGCGGCATCCTTCGAATCCGGCGAGGACCAAAGGCGCTCGGCGATGACTGCATTGCGCGGCCAGATCTGCGAGTCGATATTCTCGGGAGTAACCAACTCCCCCCACTGGCACGATTCACCTCCGAGAATTCGTGTCTTCTCTTCCGCAGTGAGCGTCGCGGCAGCACCACTCATCGGGTCGAATGCGTAGTACCGCACGGCTGGCCACATTGAGTCCAGATAGTATGGCGCGGACAACAGGCCTTGGTAGCCGTGTTTCGCCGCGGTAGCAAGTAACCCCTGGTCGCGCCAGACCTGCACCACGATCGTCTTCGGCAAATCCGCACGCAGGGTTTCTTCCCAGCCGGCCAGCATCTTGTCCGGGTGCAGGATTTCGTCCCAGCCGACCGCGATCTTGTGATTCCTGGTGAGAATTCTATGCAGGCGCTGAGTGAAATACGCCTGCAGATCATGATTGTTTTTCATTCCGTGGGTACGCATGAAAGCTTGAATCTGCGGATTCGCATCCCATTGGTTGCTTTGACTTAACTCGTCACCTCCAATGTGAAAGTATTCGTCGGGAAATAGCTTGGACATTTCACCGATAAATTCTTCGAGGAACGTATAGGTGAACTCCTTGGTGGGGTCCATGGCCGGACCCTCCCCTGATGCCAGCACATACGGACCCGGTGCGCTGGCCAGCTCAGGATATCCCAGGAACCACGAACCGCTGTGTCCGGGCATATCGAACTCGGGAACGACGCGGACCCCGCGAGCGTGCGCGTACGCGATGAAGTCTCGGATCTCACCCTGCGTGTAGTACGCGCCCTCGGACCCCATTCCGGCGAGTTTAGGGAATTTCCTGCTCTCGACGCGAAAGCCCTCATTGTCGGAAAGGTGCCAGTGCAGGACGTTCATTTTCACTGCGGCAAGACC
>JASHTN010000412.1 GCA_030040525.1 Gammaproteobacteria bacterium
CCGCCGGCAGCGCCGCAGCACCGCCCTTGGGCCCGGCGGCGGCCGCCAGCGGGTGCGGCGCGGGGCGGAAGTTCCACAGCGCGGTCGTGCCGAGCGCCAGTGCCGCGGCGATCGCGGCCGTCACGGCCCACGGCAGCCAGTGAGGCGCGAGGCGCCGGCCGAAGACTTCCCCGGCGGCGTGCCGCACCAGCGCCGACGTCACGCGATGCCGGTCGAGCGAGTAGGCCCCGAGCAGCGCCCGGTCGCAGATGACGTTGATCACGCGCGGCACGCCGCCGGAGAGGCGGAACACCTCGTTCAGTGCCCGGTGCGCAAATATGTCGCTGGTCGCACCGGCCACCCGCAGGCGGTGGCGCACGTACGCGAGCGTCTCGTCGTGCGACAGCGGGCTCAGGTGATAGCGGCCGGTGACGCGCTGCGCGAGCTGCCGCAGCTCGTTGCGCGACAGCAGCTCGCGCAGCTCCGGCTGGCCGATCAGGATGATCTGCAGGAGCTTCTGGGTGTTGGTTTCCAGGTTGGTGAGCAGGCGCACCTGCTCGAGCACGTCGGGCGAGAGATTCTGCGCCTCGTCCACCACCAGCACCACGCGCTGCCCCTGCGCATGCGCGCGCAGCAGATAGTCCGAGAGGATATCCACCAGCTCCTTGAGGCTCTGCTGCGCAGTGTCCGGCACCCCGATGCCGAGCTCCTCGCAGATGGTGAGCAGGAACTCCGGCGCGGTCATCCGCGGGTTGAGAATCAGGGCAATCTCGGCGTTCTTCGGCGTCTGCGCGAGCAGCGAGCGCACGATGGTGGTCTTGCCGGTGCCGACCTCGCCGGTGAGCTGCACGAAGCCGCCGGCCTCCTTGATGCCGTACAGCAGGTGCGCCAGCGCCTCGGCGTGCCGCTCGCTCAGGTACAGGTAGCGCGGATCCGGGGTGATCGCGAAGGGCTTCTCGTTCAGCCCGAAAAACGTCAGATACATGAGCGGATGCTACTCGATCGTGTTGCCGCGCCGCAGTGACCGGCTGCCGAAACGTGCCCAGGCTGCGTCCAGCGCCGCCTCCAGGCGGCCCGCCCCCGCCGTGTCCTCGAACAGCCCGAGCTGCGAGGCCGGCCTCAGATCAGTGAGGACCACGCCCAGCAGCCGAAGTTTCGCGCCCCGATGCCCGGCCAGCCAGCGGCCGAGGAGCTCCCCGGCCACCGCGCCGATGGTGCGCCCGGAGCCGGTGGCCGGGGCCACGGCGCGCTGACGCGTGAATGTTGCAAAGTCCGCGCGGCGGATCTTGACGCCGATGCAGCCGGCGACCAGCCGCCGGGCGCGCAGGCGCGCGCAGGCGAGCTCGGCGAGGCGGGCGAGCTGCACCTGCAGCACGCGCGGCTCGTCGATATCCTCCTCGAAGGTATCCTCGGCGCTTAAGGACTTCTCCTCCAGGTCCGGCTCCACCGGACGGTCGTCGCAGCCTGCGGCACGCTCGCGTACCCAGGCGGAGTAGCGGCCGAAGAGCGGCCACAGCACCGCATCCGGCGCGCTGCGCAGCTGCCCGAGCGTGCGGATCCCGGCGGCCTCGACCCGCGCGCCGGTCTTGCGACCGAGCCCCGGCAGGCGCCGCACGGAGAGCGGATCGAGCACGGCGTTCAGCTGCCCGGGCTCGACCACGGTCAGCCCGTCCGGCTTGCCCAGATCGGAGGCGATCTTCGCCACCAGCTTGTTGGGTGCCACGCCGACCGAGGCGGTGAGTCCGGTGAGCTCGCGGATCCGGCTCTTCACGCGCCGCGCGATCGCCACGGCGCCGCCCAGGAGCTCCTGGCTGGCGGTGACGTCGAGGAAGGCCTCATCGAGCGACAGCCCCTGCACCAGCGGGGTCACCTCGAGGAAGGCACCGAACACGACGCGCGAGACCTGCTGATAGCGCTGCATGCGCGGGCGCACGCACACGGCGTCGGGACACAACCTGAGCGCCGTGCGCATCGGCATCGCCGAGCGCACGCCGAACGGGCGCACCTCGTAGCTCGCGGCAGTCACCACGCCGCGCCCGCCGCTCCAGCCGACGATTACCGGCTTGCCGGCGAGCGTGGGGTCGTCATGCTGCTCCGCGGATGCGTAGAACGCATCCATGTCGACGTGCAGTACGGCGCGGCTCACGTGCGGGACCTCACAGCGTCACGAAGGCATAGAGGGCCGTGGCGGCAACCATGAGCGAGCCGGCCACGAGGTAGACGCAAGAGAGCACCGCGAGCTTCGCGACCGTGCGCATCCGCCCTTGGCCGTACATCACCCGCATGGAGCGGTACACGTACCAGGCGATGTAGAGCGTCGTGACCCAGCCGATCAGTGGGGCGGCGACTGGCAGCAGTGCGCTCAAAGTCACCGCGAGCAGCACCGCGAGGAAGGCGAACGCATGGTTGTGCACGTAAAAGAGCAGGTGCTCCACGTAGTAGTGTCGCGGGTGCCAGTAGAGCAGCATCATGAACCCCGCGAGAAGCGGCAGGAACAGGAACATCGCGCGCGGCAGGTTGTGCAGGAACGACTGCACCAGCGAGCGGCCGTGGTCCTGGGCGTTCTGCACGCAGCTGCGATAGAGAAGCGGCTGGATGGTGCTCTGCCAGCGGCCTTCGTAGTGGATCTGCCTGCACTCCTCCTGGTCGCCCTGGAGGACGCTGTAGGTGTGCGGCGCCCGCGCCGCCGGCTTGGCGCCGGCGGCGGGTGCCGCTGCCGCCGCGGCGGGGGTCGCGATCACTACCAGCGGCACCCCGGCAGCCCCCGCCTGCTTCGCGGCCTGCCGCGCCTCGGCGAGCCCCGCGCGCGTCTCCGGCGTGATATGCGCCTCGTTGGGCGTGCGCCCGGTTGCGGCGAGCATCACGAAGAACACCACCGACAGCACCAGGTAGAGCCGCACCGGCGGCAGGTAACGCGCGCGGCGGCCGTTGAGGAACTCGCGCGTGAGGTACCCCGGCTTGAAGAGCAGCGCCCCGAGCGTGCGCCACAACCGCGAGTCGGCGTGCGTTACGTCCTCGGTGGCGATCAGCAGGAAATGCCACAGCGAGTGGATGGGTGGCTCGAGCCGCTGTCCGCAGTTGCCGCAGTAGCGTCCGGGGACGCTCGCGCCGCAGTTGTCGCAGCGCGGCACGGCGGGCGCGGCTGCCGGGGCCGGTGCCGGCTGCGCG
>JASHTN010000413.1 GCA_030040525.1 Gammaproteobacteria bacterium
ATCACCGGCACCGGCGACGGCGCGCTCGCAACCGGTGGAAATCTCGCGCTCCTGACCCCGGTGCTCACCAGCAGCAGCGACTCGCAGGCCTCGATCGCTGCCGGCGGCAGTCTGACGCTCGCTGCCTCGCCGCTGGCGGCCGCGGGATCGACGCCGGCCCTTGAGACGGGCGGCTCGCTCGCGCTGAGCGGCAACACGGTGACGGACAGCACGCTGATCGCGATGCCCTCCGGCGAAGTCGCGATCAGCGCGCCCCAGGGACTGACGCTCGCGAGCGGCGCCGGCATCGAGGTGGCGGGAATCCTGCCGGCGAATGCCGCGCACGGCTCGGACGGCGGCACGATCTCGCTCGATTCGGGCGGCAACCTGACGGTCGCGAGCCCGGTCCTGCTGTCGGTCGCCGCAGGCTCGGGCGCCGATGCGGGGTCGATCAACGTGGTTGCCACCGGCGTCGCCGACCTCGAAGGGCAGTTCGACGGCACGAGCTCGGCCGGCATGCGCTCGGGGTCCTTCACGCTCGATGCCGGCTCGATCCCTAACTTCAGCGCCCTGAACGCCGCGCTCGAGAGCTCCGGTTTCCACGACACCCGCTCGATCGAGGTCGGCACGGGCGATCTCGATCTCACCGCCGGCTCGAGCATCACGGCGCAGAACGTCGTCCTGACCGCCGATACGGGCTCGGTGAACATCGCGGGTACCATCAATGCCTCGGGCTCCTCCGGCGGCGGCAGCATTACGCTCAACGCCGGCGATGACGTGTCATTGGCGTCCAGCGCAGTGCTCGAGGCGAACGGTACCGGCGCCGGCAGCGCCGGCGGCAACATCCTGCTGGCATCTACGGGCGGCGCGGTGCAGATCGACCCGGCCGCCCAGATCACTGCCACCGCACCGGCGAGCTACGGGACTCTGCTGGTGCGGGCGCCGGAATCGACGAGCGGCACGGACGTCAACATCGTGAGCCTGCCCGACAACCTGAGCAACGTCGGCCTCGTGGTGCTCGAGCCCGCGCTCGCGGAGACGGTCGACGCGGCACCGACCGCCGCCGACTTCCAGAGCATCGAGTCGGGCGTGGCCGCCTACATGTCGGGGGCGGAGCCCAGCATCCTCGGGCGGCTGGGGGTGAGCACGGCCGCAAACGTCGTGGTTCGTCCCTACGTGGACATCACCGCGAGCGGCGACCTGACGCTGCCGAGTGTCGACTTCAGCACCTGGCGCTTCGCTGGCCAGCCCGCTGACATCACGATTGCGAGCACTGGGACTCTGACTGTCAACGGCACGATCTCGGACGGCTTCAGCATGTCGGAGGGCTTCCTCGACGTGCAGGCCAGCGGCGCCTCGGCGAACATTTCCCTGGTCGCCGGCGCCAACCTCGCCTCGGCGTCCGCGACCGCAACGGTCGCCGGCGCCGCCGCGGACCTGGAGCTCGATCCAGGGGCCATCGTGCGGACCGGCACGGGGAGCCTTACGCTTAGCGCCGCCCAGGACGTGGTCTTCGGCGCGGGCGCCAGCGTCTACACCGGCGGCATCCAGGGCGTCCCGTCGACCACCGACACCGACACGGGTATTTCCCTGTCTTTCCCCACTGGCGGCGGCAACATCGCGATCAGCGCCGGGCGCGATGTCATCGGGTCGCCGGTCACGGAGGCGGTTGATCAGTTCAATCCGCGCTTCCAGCCCAACGCGGTTGCCCTCTGGGGCATCGATTTCGGCGCCTTCCAGTGGAACATCGGCGCGCTCGGGGGCGGCAACGTCAGCATCACCGCAGGGCGCAACGCCATCGACCTCACGGCCGCGGTCACCGACAGCAGCCCGTTGGTGAGCGACGGCGTTTACAACCCTGAGAGCACGACCTCGGTCGCGCTCGGCGGCGGCAACCTCAGCGTGACCACAGGCGGCGACCTTGACAGCGGGCTCTTCTATGTCGGCGACGGCATCGGTCGGATCGATGCGGGCGGGGCGCTCTCGAGCACACTGACGGGAGCGATCGGCCAGCCGCTCGGCACCCTGCTGCTCGCGGGCGATGCCTCGTTCTACGTCTCGGCGCAGCGCGACGTCCTCATCGAGGGCGTGGTGTCGCAGAGCGCGCTCTCGCCCGGCTCGAACTCCGATTCGATCACGTACTTCCGCTACGGCCCGGATTCCACGCTCTCGGTGCAGAGCCGCGGCGGCTCGATCACCTACCAGAACAACTCGGCGAACGATGCGACTTACCTGGGCACCATCGCCTCTTTCTACAGCGATCCGGGGGTGTTCGGGGCCGCCCCGCCCAACCTCGATCTCGCCGCCTTCGGCGGCAACCTGATCCTGAGGTCCCCTGTGCAGACCAATCCCTCGCCCACGGGCGAGGTGACCCTCTACGCCGGGCAGAATATCCTCGGTAACCTGGTCGGCATGTCGGACCTGTCGCCGTCCCTGGTCGCCTCGCCCGAGAATCCGAGCGATTCCGGAGGCCCAGGCAGCGTCGCCCCGCCCTTTGATGCGACGTCGTATACGAGCGCCAGCATTCATCAGAACGATCCGGTCCCGGTCCTGGTCTCCGCGGGAGGGAACATCGAGGATCTCGCGCTCTATATGGCCAAGCCCGCCGACGTCAGCGCCGGCGGCAATATCACCTCGCTCATCTATGCCGGTCAGAACCTCAACGCGAACCAGGTCACGGTGATCCGCGCCGGCGGCAACATCGACTACCTGAGCACCGACGACTCGCAGAGTCTGACGCTCTCCGGGCCCGGACAGTTTGACATCATTGCCGGCGGCAACATCGATCTGGGCCTCACGGCCGGCATCGCCACCTATGGCAACATCCTGAACCCCAATCTTGCCAGCTCGACCGGCGCCACGATCAACGTGATTGCCGGGCTCGGCGCGCCGATCGGCGTGGGCGGAGCTGCGAGCCCCAACGACTTCGTCGGCAAGGTGATCGGCAGCTCGGCCTCATACGAGAGTATGTTGGTGAGCTACGTCGAGCAGCTGACCGGCGACTCGGGGCTCAGCTTCTCGAGCGCCGCGCCGCTGTTCCGCAACCTGCCACTCACCGAGCAGCTGCCGCTCATCGAGAACGTATTCTTCGATCAGCTCGTGCTCGCCGGCGAGCAGGCGAACGAGGTACCTTCGCTCGGCTTCGGCACCGGCTATACGGCGATCGACAGTCTCTTCCCGGGGAGCCGCGCCGATGATTCGCCCTACAGCGGCAGCCTCTCGCTCGGCTTCAGCCGCATCTATACGCTCGACGGCGGTTCGATCAATCTGCTGGTGCCGGGCGGCAACATCAACGTAGGGCTCGCGAATCCGCCGGCGACCTTCACCGAATACCACATCGTCCGGGCGCCCTCGCAGCTCGGGATCGTCGCCGTGGGGACCGGAGACGTGAACATCTATACCTACGACAGCATAGAGGTGAACCAGTCGCGCGTCTTCACTCTAGGCGGCGGCGAGATCAATATCTGGTCAACCACCGGCAACATCGACGCCGGCAACGGCGCCAAGACCTCGATCTCGGCGCCGCCGCCGGCGGTCGAGGTCGATGCCAACGGCAACGTCACGCTGGATTTCTCGCAGGCGGTGGCCGGCAGCGGCATCCGCACCATTCAGTCGCTCCCCGGGGTTCCTGCCGGCAACGTCAACCTGATCGCCCCGGTGGGCTTCGTCAACGCCGGAGACGCCGGCATCGGCTCCTCGGGGGATATCAACATCGCGGCGCAGCGCGTCATCGGCGCCTCCAACATCAACTTCAGCGGCACCGCGACCGGCATCCCGCCGGCGGTCGGCAACCTCGGCGTCTCGCTCTCCGGCGCCGCCTCGGTGGCGAGCAGCGCGACTTCGGCCTCTGCGACTTCGGTCGAGAGCGGTAGCTCCTCGGGCGCGCCGGCGCCGCTCGCTTCCGCCGCTCTCGGCTGGCTCGACGTCTTCATCGAGGGGTTCGGTGAGGAAGTCTGCAAGGCTACCGATCTCGAGTGCCTGAAGCGAAATCAGAAGTCCCAGTAAGCTCGCGGGGTCAAGCGACCCGCGAAGCATCCAGTCTCAGAGTGCGGAGCTCCACGATGTTGAAATCAAAGGGTCGGTTCGCCGTTTTGCTGTCGATCGCCTGGGCGCTGTGCGGCGCCGGCCCGGCGCTTGCGCAGACGTCTTCTTCGTCCTCCTCTTCCTCTTCCGCCACCGAGCAGCACAACCTCGCGGAACTGCGCGACACGGTCGTCAATCTCATCCAGGCGCTGGTCGATCGCGGCGTCATCACGCGCGAGCAGGCTGAGGCCATGATCCGGGACGCGAAAGCAAAAGCCGAAGCCGAGGTAGCGGCCAACGAGGCACGCGAGAAGGCGCAGGCGGAGGCCGACAAGGGCGCCGTGCGCGTGCCCTACGTGCCGCAGATCGTCAAGGACGAGATCAGCAAGCAGGTGGCGGCCGAGATCGCGCCGACCGTCAAGCAGGACGTGACCGCCGCGGTCACTTCCCCCGAGACCATGCATTCGGTGCTGCCCGAGTGGCTGTGGCTCATGAACTGGACCGGGGACGTGCGACTGCGCGGCGAGGCGGACCTCTACGGGCGCGACAATCCGCCCTTCACCTATCTCGATTTCAACGAGGTCAACGCCGCGGGCGGCATCGTGCCGGCCGGCGCCAAGGCCTATCTCGACACCACCGAGGACGTCGACCGGCTGCGCGTGCGGGTGCGCTTCGGGTTCGACACCGAGCTCGGTGACGGCTGGAGCACGGGCGTGCGGCTCGCGACCGGCAGCGGCGGCGAGATTTTCGTCAGCACCAACCAGACGCTCGGCACCTACGGCGAGGGTTACCAGATGGCACTGGACCAGGGCTATCTCCGCTGGACGGGCACGACCTCGACCAATCGCCAGAGCCTGAGCTTCACCGGCGGACGCATCGGCAACCCGTGGCTCAGCACCAACATGGAGTGGTACAACGACCTGACCTTCGAGGGAGTGCTGGCCGACTACCGCATCAACCTGTCGGACGACAACGTGCACCCCGACAATCTGTTCGCGACCGCCGGCGCGTTCCCGCTGCAGAACGTCAACTCGTCGCTGATCTCCTCGTCGCAGAACAAGTGGCTGGTCGGCTATCAGCTGGGCGCGGACTTCAACTCCGAGAACGATTCGCGGCTACGCCTGGCCGCGGCGTACTACGACTATCTGCACATTACGGGCGAGCGGAACGCTCCCGACAGCACGCTGTACAACTACACGGCCCCGCTGCTCGTGCAGAAGGGCAATACCATGTTCGACATCTCCGACCAGCCGGGTAACCCCGATGTCAACCTGTTCGCCCTCGCGGCGCACTATCGCATCGTCGACCTGATCGCGATGGGCGACTGGCATGCGTTCGATCGCTATTCCGTCAGCCTGACGGCGAATGCGGTCAGGAACATCGGCTACAGCTGGGAGCAGATACTCGCCGAGACCGGCAGCTACGTCGCCCCCAGGATCAATGGCTACGAAGCGGACCTCGGCTTCGGCACGCTCTCCACCCACGAGCGCGGCAGCTGGCGCGCCTGGATCGGCTACCGTTATCTGCAACGCGATGCGGTGCTGGATGCATTCAACGACGAAGACTGGCATTACGGCGGCACCGACATGAAGGGCTACCAGGTGATGTTCGACTGGGTGTTCAACCGGTACGTGTTGCTGCACATACGCTACATGGCGGCTAATGCCATCGACGGGCCGCCGCTCAACATCGACGTGCTGCAGCTCGACGTGAACACCGCGTTCTGACGGCGCGCACTCCGGCGGGGCGGGCTGCAGTGCCTCGCTGGCCGCTGCGGCCTCAGGTGCGGTCGGCCGCCTCGCCGCCGCTGCCGGGGGCTGCAGCTTCGTTCCTGAGCTCCTCCGCCGCCTGGGCGACGTTGAGAGTCACACTCAGCGTCTGACCCTCCCGCTCGACGGTGGCGGTCGCGATGCCGTCCGGCTGGACGGCCTGCAGCAGCTCGCGGCCGTGCTTCACATCATCGAGCGGCGTGCCATTGAGGGATGTCAGCACGTCCCCGGGACTCAGCCCCAGAATGCGCATCGCCGCACCGCTTGCTACCGGGAAGACGCGAAAGCCGCGGACCCTGTCGGTTTTCTCGTCACGCACGTCGAGGGTGTGCATGATTCGATCGAGCACGCCGGGATCGCTCCCGACCACGCGTCCCAGGCTGTCGACGAACTGCCCGCGATGGGGTGCCGGGTGTGCCGCGGCAATCGCGCCACCGCGCGCGCCGGCAAGCGCCGTGTGCGGCAGGAACAGCGCCTCGAGCGTTCCGGCCCGGTCGAGAATCACGTGATCCAGGTAGACAGAGAAGAGCGCGGCGTCGCCAACCGGGTCGCCAACCGCGTACATGCGGGAGGCGCCGCCGGCGACGATGATGGCAAAGCCATGCTTCGGCTCCTGGGTGGCGATCGTGCCGGAGAGCTTGAGATCCGCCGCGGCGAGCCGCGCATGGGCGGGATCCTGCGCGACAGGGGCGGTACCGAACAGGTGAGCCGCGACGATGCGCTGCGCATCAACGCCATGATGCGCCGGCGCTGCAGCCGCGAGCGGAACGGGCCGTGTGCGGGCACTCAAGCCAAGCACGGTGTGCGCGAGATCTGCCGCGATCAGCACCCCGAGGAGTGCCGAGACCGCCGTGGGCGCGCGCGGTGAGAGTTGCCGCCAGCGCTCGCGCCCGGCTGCGAGCGAAGCGTCGGCGAGTGATGCAGCCACGAGCGACTCCGCAGCGTCAGGTGCCGCGGCTGCGGCCGCCTGCGTCGTGCCTCAGCTCTTCCTCGATGACCTTTTCGAACTGCTCGGGCGGCGCCGTGCCCCGCAGCGGCCTGCCGTCGATGAAGAAGTAGGGCGTGCTGTCGATCCCCAGGTCGGCGGCGGCCTTGGCGTCCGCCCCGAGCACGCGGGCCGTGTCGGTGGCATCGTCGAGGCAGCTCGCGAAGCGCTGCGGGTCGAGTCCGAGGCGCCCGGCTGTGCTCTTCAGCGCACTCGCGCTCAAGGCGGTCTGGTCCTTGAACATCGCGTCATGCATCTCCCAGAACTTTCCCTGCTGGTCCGCACAGATCGCAGCGCGCGCAGCCTCGACGGCGTTCGGGTGCAGGTCGGCGAGCGGCATGTGCCGGAACACGAGCCGCACGTCCTGCGGATACTTATCGATGACCGCCTGGAGCGAGGCTTCCGCCTCGCGGCAGAACGGACACTGGAAGTCGCCGAACTCGACGATGGTGACCGGTGCATCGGCCCTGCCGCGCACGGGCCCGATCGCGGCTACCTCCACGCGATAGGGCGGCAGCTGCGCGACCACGTGGTGCCTGACGCGCAGTCCATCGTAGAAGCTGCGCAGGGCGGCCTGGTTGTGCCGAGTCGCGAGAACCTCCCGGACTTCGCCTTCCACCTTGTCGTACGGCTGATTTACCTGGGCCTTGTGCGCCTCGTAAAGGGCGCGCGCCTCGGCCTCCGTCACCGCGGGAACCTTGACCTCCGCGAGAAGCTTCTCCGGCGTTGTATGGCGCGCTGCCGCTTCGAGCTCGAGCGCGCGCCGGTCGAGAAACTCGTCCAGATCCTTCTGCATGAGGTCGTGGTAGTTGCTGGCGTACTCGAGCTCGAGCAGATGCTGCTGCTGATCGAGCCGGCCCTGCAGCTCGCCGAAGGCGTCCTGGTGCTGTGCGCTGATCTCCTCCGCGGTCACGGGCTTGCCGTCCACCGTGCCGATGACCGCGTGGCCGGCGACCGTCGCGACGCCCGACTCAGGCTGCGCGCGCCCGACGCAAGCGGCGCCTGCGGCCGTGCACGCGAGCGCCGCCGCCAACGTCAGTCTGAGGAAGCGCCGCTCAGCCGTCATGCTTGAGCTCGCTCAGCACGCTCTTTGCGTCCTGATCGCCGAGGAACGGACGGCCGCTCGCGACCGCGCCCTCGATGTTCTTGCGGGCATCGCTCCGATCGCCGGTCTTGAGCTGCACCATGCCGAGGTGATAGCGCATGAGCACCGAGTCCGGAGACCTCTGCACGGCGGCCTGCAGCAGCGGCAGGGCCTGGCGGTATTCGCCGGCCTTGAACTTGACCCAACCGAGCGTGTCCTCGAAGGACGGGTTGTGGGAATTCTCGAGACGCGCCGCAAGCGCGCGGGCGCGGTCGAGGCTCGCCCGGTCGGTGCGGTAGCTCACGAGCAGCATGGCGAGATTGCTTGCCGCGGCGATCGACTGCGGATTGCGCGCGAGGATGCCGTCGTAGAGGCCGATCGCCCGATCGGGCTGTCCCTGAAGCTCGTAGATGGCGGCCAGCTCGCCGGCCAGGATCGGATTGTCCCTGGTCTGCGCGACGCCCCGCACCAGGGCGTCGAGCGCGGCGTCCGTGCGATGCAGCGACATCTGCGCGTGCGACAGGTTTTGGTACGGCAGCCACCAGCGCGGCGCGCGCGCGATGGCGTCCTCGAAGGCCCTGATCGCCTCGTCGTGTCGTCCGAGGGCCGACAGCACCTGGCCCTTGAGGTCGCGGGGCACCGCATCCGCCGGCAACCTCGCGATCACGCCGTCCAGAACTTCCAGCGCCTGCCGTCCCTGCCCCTGGGCAAGGTCGATGCGCGCGAGCGCGTTGAGCGTCTCGGCATCGCCGGGCTCGATCGCGAGCGCTGCCTGGTAATCACGCCTCGCGGCTTCCGGTTTGCCGTCGGCCTCGTCGACGATGCCCAGGAGATAGTTGGCGGCGGCCCGGTTCGGCCAGGCCTGGGTCATGGCCGCCGCCGTCGAGCGCGCGCCGGCATAGTCCTTCTGGTCCGCCTCGATGCGTAGCAGCGTCTCCTGCACGGCGAAGTCCCTGGGCGCATCCGCCGCCGCGGGCGCGATCACCGCGCGCGCGTCGGCGAGCTTGCCTTGCTGGCGCAGCAGGCGCGCCAGCTCGAGCGAGGTTCCAGCGTCCTTCGGATGCGACTCGAGCGCGCTGCGCAAGGTCGACACCGCGAGATCCGCCTGGTTGTTGGCGAGGTGCGCTTCGGCGAGCCGGCGCAGCGCCGGGAGCGAGTCCGGCTGATTGCGCAGCTCGGCGCGCAGGTCGACGATGGCGGCAGCCGGGTCCCCGCGGCCGAGCGCCAGATCGGCGCGTAGCAGCAGGGCGTCCCCGTCGAGCGCGTTTTCCTTGAGGACGGCGTCGAGCAGCTGCCCGGCTTCGGCTGTCTTGCCGTCGTGCATGAGAAGAGCGGCGAGCCGGTCGCGGGCGACGAGCGCGGGGGGCGCCAGATCCTCCCGTTGGATGACTGCGCGATAGGTGCCCTGGGCTGCGGCCGACTGGCCGCTGTCGGCCTGGAGCTCGCCGAGCATCAGATGCAGCTGCTCGTCGTCGGGCTGGCGCTGAATGAAGTCCGTGAGCGCGCTCTCGGCAGCCGCCGAGCTGCGATTTCTCGCCAGCATCGTGACCAGTGCCGCCTTGGGGTCGTCGGATGCGGGTGCTGCCGCAACGGCCTCACGGAGTGTCTTCTCGGCCGCATCCACCTGGTTTCTGACGAGGTAGAAGCGCGCCAGCTGGTAGCGGTGCTCGAGTGCCTTGGGCTCGATAGCGATTGTCTTCTGGAGCTCCTGCTCGGCGCCGGCGAAGTCGCGCTGCGCGAAATGCAGGCTCGAAAGAATGACATGCAGGTCGGCGTTCTGTGGCTGGCGGCTGCTCGCCGATCCGATGAGCTCGAGCGCGCGCTCGATGTTGCCCTGCTGCCGGTAGAGCGAGGCCAGGACCCCGAGGAGCTCCGGGTCGTCGGGGCTCTTGCGGTAGGCCTGCTCGGCGTCCTGGAGTGCGGCGGTAGTGTCGCCCTGCTGGGCGCGCGCCGTGGCGCGCACGATCAAGAGCTGTGCGTTGCCCGGCTCCTTCGTCAGCGCCGGTGCGACGAGCTCGAGGGCCTTGTCCGGCGTGCGCGCCAGGACGTAGATACGCGCGGCCGCGGCGCGCGCCTCGACGTTCGCAGGGTCAATGTCGAGCACCGCCAGGTACTGCCCGAGGGCCGAACGCACGTTGCCGTACTGCTCGGCGACGCGACCGAGCTCGAGCCGGGCACGCACGAAGTTCGGATCGATCTGCAGGGCATTGCGGAACTCGACCCCGGCCCTGGCATAGTCATGCGCGGCAAAATAGCGTTCGCCGCGCTCGAAATGCTGCTTCTTGCGGGTTTCGGCGTTACCGCAGCCGGAAAGCGCCCCCGCCGCCAGGGCCGCTGCCACGAGAAGCGCGCCGGCCATCCCATACTCTTTTCTCATTGTCACCTCTTACAGGCCGCTGCCACGCGGATTGGCGAGACTACGGGAGGAGCTTTGCAGCGATGTGACCCGCCGGTAAGAAAGTCGTCATACTGGCGGCCCAGAATGCACGCCCGGGGCGTGCGTGCCGCGCAGCGTGGAGGTGCGCGACCCCCCGAAACAACGACCAACAATAACAACGGGAATTCAGCCATGCGCAGCCGAGCGTCGTGGGTGGTCTCGATATTCGTGTCCTTGCCGGCGGTGGCGCTGCCACCGAGCCCGGGTCCGCAGATCGAGCTTTATCTCTCGGGGTCATCGGCGCAGGACGAGGCGCTGGAGAGCCTTATCCGGATCTCGAGCGGGGTCGCCGGCGCGCATGCGCTGTGCGAGCCGGGCACGCTCGACATCTACCGCGGGGAGATCAAGGGAACCGCCAATCGCGTCTTTTATTGCCTGAGCAGCCGGGATGTCCCGGGCGTCCCCGCAGGTCAAAGGCTGGCGATCTACAAGTCCTCGGGCGGCTCGGGCGAGGGCGTGACCCCCGTGTCGGCGGCCACGCCGTTGCCGTTCCTCGATCTGGCGAAACTGCCGGCGACCCCTGCCTGCCTCAAGGGGCAGTCCGTGAGAGCGACCGCGGAGCTCACGGCCTATACGAACCATTCAGGCTGCGACGGCGCGGCGAAGCTCGCCCGAGCGCGCGCCGGGCTCTCGGACGTCAACCCCGAGCTGGTCGGCGGTGTGCACGCGCCGCTCAGCGTACGCCCGCAGAACCAGATCGTCTGGGGATTGCCGGTCAGCAAGAACCTGCGCAACGCACTGCAGACCGTCCAGGGCCTGGTCAAGAGCAGCGTGCCGCACGATGACCCGCTGCGTGACTCCGAGGAGACGATGCCGACCCTGTCGCGCGCGCAGGTAGCGGCGCTCTTCTCGGGCGCCATCAAGTCATGGAACGAGTTCTACGACGTCAACGGCACTCCGCTCACGCAGTCCTCACTCCTCGCCCCGGGGCCGCCGCGCGATCCGGATGCCGCCGGCGCGACTCCGGGCGCTTACCGTCCGGATCCCGCCACCGGCGCCACCATCTTCATCTGCCGGCGGATCGCCGCCTCCGGCACGCAGGCCGCCTACGAGGCGCATTACCTTCGGGCCCGGTGCGAGAGCGATGCGCCGGAGTTTCTCGCGCCCAACGATGGCAGCAGCCTCGTTACCGGGGGCAATGTCAATCGGCTGGTGCGTATCCCCCGACCCGCGGGCAACGTGTTTGCCGGCACCGGCACGGCCGACGTGCGCGAGTGCCTGGATGCGCACGCGCAGTTCAACCGCTGGGCGATCGGGCTGCTCAGCACCGAGAACGTCGGCAACAACGGCAGCCGCAAGTTCCGCTACGTCAAGGTCGATGGCGTGGCACCGACGCTCCTCAACGCTTACCTCGGCCGCTGGCCGCACGTGACCGAGCAGTCCATGCAGTGGCGCAAGTCCTTCGACCCCGAGCTGACGACGACTCCGGAGGGACGGGTGTTGAACTTCGTCGCCACCAATCTCGGCTTGCCGCGTGTCCTCGCCGCGCTCAATAGCGGCTTCGTCCATCCCTGGGGACAGGGAGGCTATCTGGCGCCGGCAAGCAGCAGCTTTCCGGCACCCCCGCCGCCGGTGACCGCTGAGGCCCTGAGGCTCAATCCCGTCGGGGGCCTGAGTCTCTCCGTCGGACACCTCGACGATTGCCACGAGCCGGTCGTTGTGCGGCGCACCCAGCTTTAGATCGGGTCCAGTGCCGTTGAAGTGCAACAAAACCATCATATTTGCCCGAGATAATCGCCCGCTGTAACAGTCGAGCCTTTCCGGGCGGTACGGCCGGTGCGTCGTTCTGCTGAAGCGAGGTCCGGCGCCTGCGCCTGTCTGCCGCGCATTGGCCACGGCCCTGCCGGCCACGGGCCTTGACATGGTGGTATGGGCCTGATGAGCCGAATGCGTTTCCCCTTGATGTTGGTTCTCACCCTGGCGGGTCTCGCCTTGAGCGAGAGCGCGCTCGCCTGGTGGAACGGCGACTGGGCGTACCGCAAGGAAATCACCTTCGATCTCACGCCGACCGGCGCCGACATCCCCGGAGCGCCCGCCGACGTGCCGGTCCTG
>JASHTN010000414.1 GCA_030040525.1 Gammaproteobacteria bacterium
GCCAACGCCGTCGACCAGGCGAACCGCGAGCTCGCGCAGCGCTTCGACTTCAAGGACAGCGGCGCGCGCTTCGAGCTCGAGGAGCTCAGCGTGACGCTGCGCGCGCAGGTGGATTTTCAGCTCAAGCAGATGCTCGAGATCCTCAAGCTGCGTCTCGCCAAGCGCGGCGTCGACCTGCAGTGCCTCGAGGTGAAGGAGCCGCAGACGACGCTCTCCGCAGCGCACCAGGAGGTGGTGCTGCGGCACGGCATCGACCAGGACACCGGCCGCAGGCTCCTGCGCATCGTCAAGGACTCGAAGCTCAAGGTGCAGGCGAGCCTGCAGGGGGACAAGGTGCGCATCAGCGGCCGGCAGCGGGACGATCTGCAGGCGGCAATCGCGCTGCTGCGCGGCGCGAAGCTCGGGGTGCCGCTGCAGTTCAACAACTTCCGCGACTGAGGCAGGCGTCCGCGCGGCGCGCGCCGGCGCGGCGTGCCCTTCAGCGGCCAGCGTGCGCGATCGCCCGGCACAGCTCCCCGGTGGCACCGATGACGCTCGGACCCAGACGACTCAGGGCCTGGTCGTCGAAGGCGATGAGCCGCCCGCTGCGCACGGCCTTGAGCGTCGGCAGGCGCTTCCAGTCCTCGAGCCAGGTGGCGCTCTCGCCCGGCGGGCCGGCCGCTATGATGATGTCGGGATTGCGCGCGATCACCGCCTCGATGTCGACCACGGGGCCGGGCTCCGGGAGATCGGCGAACACGTTGCGCGCTCCGCAGACGGTGAGCGCATCGCTCATCAGCTGCCGCCCGCCGACCGTGTAGATCGGGCGATTCCACACCTGCAGCAGCACTGTCGGCGGAGGCTGCCCGCCGTGCCTGGCGCCGAAGCTGCCGCGCAGCGCTGCGAGCTGCGCCTCGATCGCCCCGGCGGCGCTTGCTGCCTGCGCTTCGGTGCCGGCGAGGACGCCGAGGCGGCGGATCGCGGGCGCGAGCTCCGAGAGTCTGCCCAGCTGCTGGTCGTACACCGGAATGGCGAGCCGCGCGATCCTGGCGCGCTGCGCGGCGTTGCCGCCGCCGGGCCAGGCCACCACCACGTCCGGATGCAGCAGCACCAGCCGCTCCAGATCGACGGCCACCGCGTCGCCGATGCGCGGCACGCGGCGTGCCGCGTCCGGCTGATCGGAATACTCCACCGTGGCGATGACCTGCGCGCCCGCGCCCGCGGCGAACAGCATCTCGGTCGCCCCGGGTGCGAGGCTCACGATGCGCAGCGGCGGCGCGGGCACCTCGAGCCGGCGCCCCAGATCGTCCGTGACCGCCCGCGCGCGCGCCGGGGACGCGGCCGCAACCCCGAGCGCGAGCGCCGCGACGACGGCCAGTGAGTACGAGAGGGGCGACACGCGCCGGCGATTATCGTCCCGCGTGCGGCGCAGCCGCCAGAGTCGAGCGGTGCGCGCCGCTGCCGCCCACGCAGCCCGCAGGGCGGCGTCAGGCTGCGGCGGCGTGCTCGATACCGGCGTCGCTCTCGAGCACGCGCGCCACGGCATGCAGCGTCGCAGCGATGCGCACCGCGCTCTGCACCGCCTCGCGCGTCAGCCCGTGCCCGCGCAGCTGGCGCTCGTGCGAGGCGACGCAGGTGCCGCAGCCGTTGATCGCCGACACCGCCAGCGACAGCAGCTCGAAGTCCGCGCGCGCGATGCCGGGGCTCGCCAGCACGTTCATGCGCAGCCGCGCCGGGAGCTGCGCGTACTCGGGATCCTCCACCAGGTGCAGGAAGCGGTAGTAGACGTTGTTCATGCCCATGACGGCCGCGGCGGCGTGCGCCGCCGTGACGTGCGCCGCATCGAGATGCGGAGCGGCGAGCGCCTGCAGCTCGCGGCTGAAGGCGACATTGCGCGAAGCGACGGCGGCCGCGAGCGCCACCGCCCAGATCTGCCGTTCGCTCAGGCCCGGCGCTCCCGCGGGGGTGAGCACCGAGCCGAGATTCAGCTGCAGGTCGCGGGCGTAACCGGGCAGCGCCTCGCGGATGCTCTCGAGCGTTCTCATCTCAGGCCGCCTTGAGGGTGTCTTCACCCTTCTGCCAGTTGCACGGGCACAGCTCGTCCGTCTGCAGCGCATCCAGCACGCGCAGCACTTCCTCGGGGCTGCGGCCGACATTCAGGTCGGTGACGTAAACGAAGCGGATGATGCCCTGCGGATCGACGATGAAGGTGGCGCGCTGCGCGACGCCGGCCTGCGGATCGAGGATGCCGAGCGCACCGGCCAGCTCGCGCTTGACGTCCGCCAGCATCGGGAACGGCAGGCTCCTGAGCTCGGCCTTCTCGCGCCGCCACGCGAGGTGCACGAACTCGCTGTCGATGCTCACGCCGAGCAGCTGCGCATCGCGCGCGCGAAACTCCGGGTCGAGACGGCCGAAGCCGGCAATCTCGGTCGGGCAGACGAAGGTGAAGTCCTTCGGCCAGAAGAACACGATCCGCCACCTGCCGGGGAAGCTCTCGTCGCTGAAGGACTGGAAGGCGCTCTGCAGGTCGCTGGAGACGACACCGGTGAGAGCGAACTCGGGAAATTTCTGACCAACGGATAGCATGGACGGTAACTCCTTCAAAACGGCTGTACGCACACACTGCCTTGCGGCTTTCGGCTGTCATCCTGCGGCCCCGGCTGCTATCATTCCAATCGATTGATTGTATTATCTTGATAGACACCATATATCACGACGGATGGAACTGAAGCTCAAGGACCTGCGCTACCTGGTGGCAGTGGCCGACCAGCGTCATTTCGGGCGCGCTGCCGCGCGCTGTTTCGTCAGCCAGCCGACGCTCTCCGCGCAGCTGAAGAAGCTCGAGCAGTCCCTCGGCGTGCAGCTCATCGAGCGGGCGCCCAATAACGTGTCCCTCACCGCGGCCGGCGAGCAGATCGTCGCGCGCGCGCGGCGCATGCTCGAAGCGAGCGACGAGGTCATTGCGCTGGCGCGCAGCCAGCGCGATCCGCTCTCCGGCCGGTTGCGCGTGGCGCTGCTGCCGACCATCGGGCCTTACCTGCTGCCGCGCGTGACGCGCGCGATCCGCAAGTCGCTGCCGCGGCTCGAGCTCATGCTGTACGAGTATCAGACCGCGCCGATGCTCGAGAAGCTGCACGCCGGCGAGCTCGACCTCGGGGTGCTGGCGCTGCCGGTCGAGCTTGCCGGGCTCGAGGCGCGCGAGCTGTACACCGAGCCGTTCAGCGTCGCACTGCCCGAGGGGCACGCGCTCGCGCGTCGCGCCAGCCTGCAGGTCGCCGATCTCAGGGACGAGCGGCTGCTGCTGCTCGAGGACGGCCACTGCCTGCGCGACCAGGCGCTGGAGGTCTGCGGCCGTGCCGGTCTCAGCGACAGCCAGGACTTCCGCGCGACCAGCCTCGAGACGCTGCGCCAGATGGTGGCCACCGGCGCCGGCGTGACGCTGCTGCCTGAGCTCGCCGCCCGCG
>JASHTN010000415.1 GCA_030040525.1 Gammaproteobacteria bacterium
CGCGCTTTCTCACCACGGTGCACCAGCGCGTCGAGCCGTGGTGGTACTTCCTGCCGCTGCTGCTCGCGGGCACGCTGCCGTGGATCGTGCCGCTGGCGCGTGCGGTGCGGCCCGCCTGGAGCGGGGCGGGCGGCGCGCCGCTCACCGCCGCCGCGGCGGGGGCCTTCAAGCCGTGCAAGTTCCTCCTGGTGTACGCGCTCCTCACCTTGGTGTTTTTCTCGCTCTCGGACTCGAAGCTCGCCCCCTACATCCTGCCGCTGTTCCCGGTGCTGGCCGCCGTCACCGGCGCGCAGGCCGCGGGCGATGCGCGCTTCACGCAGCGCGCGGCCTGGATCGGCGCAGCCCTCGCGCCGTTCGTCGCGCTCGGGCTGTTGGTCTACAGCGCGCGGCGCAACAATTACGTGCCGCACGAGGCCTGGGGCTGGGCGCTCGCCGCGATCGTGGTGGCGGGCGGGGCGCTCGCGACGCTGCTGCCCGCCGTGCGGGCACGCGCTGGGGTCGCCGCCGGGGTGGCGGCGGTGAGCGCGATCCTCGCCTGGCAGAGCCTGCTGTGCGAGTACGCGGTCATCCCGCCGTCGCGCTCGGCGCGCGATCTGGTGGCGGCCGTCCGCGCGTACCTCGGGCCGCAAACGCGTCTCTACAGCGTTGGGCAGTACCGCGAGACCCTCTCCCCTTACCTTGGACGAACCCTGACACTGGTGGCGTACGGGGGAGAGCTGACATTCGGGCAGGATGCCGAGCCGGGCCGGCAGACGGCAACTCCCGAGCAGTTTGCCACCCGTTGGGACGCGAGCCGCGATGCCGTGGCATTCTTCGATCCCGGCGTGTGGGATGAGTGGCGGCGGCGCGGCCTGCCGGGCCGGGTGATCGCCGCCGACAGCTATACGGTCGCAGTGAGTCGCTTGTGAAGCTTACGGATTTCGCCATTCTGGGCACCGGCGTGCTGCTCAATGCGCTGGCGCAGCTGGGGCTGAAGGCCGCCACCCGCGTCAGCGGCCCGCTGATCGCCACCGACAGCGGCGTCGTCGAGCGTGCGCTCAGGATGCTCGTGGTGCCGTCGCTGTGGTACGCGTTGTGCGCCTATGGCCTGAGTGTCATCGTCTGGCTGGTCGGCCTGTCGCGCGTGCCGGTGAGCCAGGCCTACCCGCTGTTGTCGCTCGGCTATGTGATCAACGTCGGACTCGCCTGGTGGCTCCTCGGTGAGATTCCGAACGCGCAGCGCGTCTTCGGCATCGCGGTCATCGTGCTCGGAGTCGTGCTGGTGGCGCGCTCATGAGCGGTCCGGAACAGTCCGGCGCAGCCTGGCTGCCTTTCACGCGCCCGGCCATCGACGAGGAGACGATCGCGGCGGTCGCCGCGGTGCTGCGCTCCGGCTGGCTCGCGAGTGGACCGAAGGTGGCACAGTTCGAGGCGGCACTGTCGCAGTACCTCGGCGGGCGCCCGGTACGCTCGCAGACCTCGGCGACGGCGGGACTGGAGATGGCGCTGCTCGCCTGCGGCATCGGCAAGGGTGACGAGGTCATCACCCCGGCGCTGTCCTTCGTCGCGACCGCCAACGTCATCGTGCGCGTCGGCGCGCGGCCGGTGTTCGTCGACGTGGGGCTCGCCTCGCGCAACATCGATCTCGAGCAGGCGGAGGCGGCCATCACGCCGCGCACGCGCGCCATCCTGCCGGTGCACTTCGCCGGCCTGCCTCTCGACATGGAGCGGCTCTACGCCATCGCCGCGCGCCACCGGCTGCGCGTCATCGAGGACGCCGCGCATGCGATCGGCTCGCTGTGGGCGGGTAAACGCATCGGCAGCTTCGGCGACCTGGTGTGCTTCAGCTTCCACCCCAACAAGAACATCACCACCATCGAGGGCGGCGCGATCTCCGGCGGCTCGGCCGAGGAACTGCGCGCCATCGAGCTGCACCGCTGGCACGGCCAGGTGAAGCGCGCTGCGGACGACTTCGACACGCTGCTCGCCGGCGGCAAGTGCAACCTGTCGGACGTCGCCGCGGCGGTCGGGCTCGGACAGCTCGAGCACCTGGAGGAATTCAACGCGCGGCGGCGCACACTGGTGGCGCGCTACTTCGAGCTGTGGGCCGAGGAGCCGCCGCTGCGCCTGCCGCAGCGCGGCGACGCCGGCCACAGCTGGCACGTGTTCACCCCGCTGCTGCCGCTCGGCACACTGTCGATCACCCGCGGCGAGTTCATCGAGGCGATGCGCGCGCGCGGCATCGGCGTCGGCGTGCATTACCCGGCGATCCACCTGTTCAGCGCCTACCGCGCGCTCGGCTACCGCGACGGCCAGTTCCCGAACGCCGAGCGCATCGGCCGCGAGACCGTGACGCTGCCGCTGTTTCCGGCGATGACGCTCGCGGACGTCGAGCGGGTGGTCGCGGCGGTGAATGCCGTCGTGCGCGGAGCGCGCACATGAACGCGCCGCGCGCTGTGCCCGAGGTGTCGGTCGTGATCCCCGTCTACAACGAGGAGCAGGCGCTGCCGCTGCTGTTTGCGCGGCTGTACGCGGCGCTCGATGCGCTCGGGCGCCCCTACGAGGTGGTGTTCGTCGACGACGGCAGCCGCGATGCTTCCCTGGCGCAGCTGCGCCGGCAGTTCGAGCGGCGCCCGGAGGTCACGCGGGTCGTGGTGCTGGCGCGCAACGCCGGTCAGCACATGGCGATCCTCGCGGCGTTCGCGCACACGCGCGGCAGCTACGTCATTACGCTCGACGCCGACCTGCAGAATCCGCCGGAGGAGATCGGCAAGCTGGTCGCCGCGATGGACCGCGGCGCCGATTACGTCGGCACGATCCGCGTGCGGCGTCGCGACGTGCTGTGGCGCAAGGCGGCGTCGCGCCTCATGAACCGGCTGCGCGAGCGCACCACCTCGATCCGCATCAGTGATCAGGGCTGCATGCTGCGCGGCTATCACCGCAGCGTAGTGGATGCGCTCAACCGCTGCACGGAGGCGAGCACCTACGTGCCGGCGCTCGCCTATACCTTCGCGCGTCACCCCGTGGAGATCGAGGTGGCGCACGCGGAGCGTACCGTTGGGGTGTCGAAGTACTCGCTGCTGCGGCTGATCCGGCTCAACTTCGACCTGATGACCGGCTTCTCGGTGGCGCCGCTGCAGTTCTTCTCCATGAGCGGCATCGTGATCGCGCTCCTGTCGCTCGCCTTCGTGGTCTATCTCGCCGTGCGGCGCCTGATCGTCGGCCCCGAGGCGGAGGGTGTGTTCACGCTGTTTGGCATCGCGTTCTTCCTGATCGGCGTTGCGCTCATCGGGCTCGGTATCGTCGGGGAGTACGTCGGGCGCATCTACGAGCAGGTGCGCCAGCGGCCGCGCTACACCGTGGCCGCGGTGCTCGGCGAGGAGAGCGGGGCTGCCAGCGAGCCGAGCCGGCCCCAGCCTGAGCGGGAGACACTCGAGTGAGCGGCCCTACGGCCGTGGTGTTCGCCTATCACGACGTCGGAGTCCGCTGCCTGAGCGCGCTGCTCTCCGGCGGTGTCGCGGTGCCGCTCGTCGTGACGGTGCCCGACGATCCCGGCGAGCAGCGCTGGTTCGCGAGCGTGGCGGCAGCCGCCGCCGATCATGGACTGGCCGTGATCGCCCCGGCCGATGCCGGCGGCGCCGATCTCGAGCAGCGGGTCGCCGGGCTGCGGCCGGACTTCATCTTCTCCTTTTATTACCGCTCGCTGCTCGGCGGGCGGCTGCTCGGCGCGGCGCGGCGCGGCGCGCTCAACATGCACGGCTCGCTGCTGCCGAAGTACCGCGGCCGCGCACCGGTGAACTGGGCGATTCTCAAGGGCGAGCGCGAGAGCGGTGCGACGCTCCACTACATGGTGGCGCAGGCCGACGCCGGCGACATCGTCGATCAGATGAGCGTGCCGATCCTCGAGGACGACGATGCGCGCGGGGTGCTCGCCAAGGTCACGGTGGCCGCGGAGACCATCCTGGTGCGCTCGCTCCCGGGACTCATCGCCGGCACGGCGCCGCGGCGCGCGCAGCGCCTCGAGGCCGGACAATACTTCGGCCGGCGGCGACCCGAGGACGGCCGCATCGACTGGGACCGGCCGGCGCGCCAGATCCACGACCTGGTGCGCGCCGTGGCGCCGCCGTTCCCGGGGGCGTTTGCACAGGTCGGCGGCGAGCGCTGGGCGATTCATCGCACGCGCCTCGGCGACCGGACGGCCCCGCGCGCGGGTGCCTGGCTGTTCGGCGCCGGCGGCGAACTCTATGCCGCGTGCGGCGGCGGCGGCGTGCTGCGGGTTCTCGCGGCCGCGAACGCTCGCGGCCCGGTCGACCTCGAGGGGTCGGCGCGGGCCTGCGAGGAGCGTCCCCTGCCGCTCGGCTGAGCGGCCGCCGCGCTGCCAGCCGTGGCCCTGGTTGCTCTCAAGGTCGACGTCGACACGTATCGCGGCACGCGCGAGGGCGTGCCGCGGCTCGCAGAGCTGCTGGAGAGGATCGGGGCGCGCGCCACCTTCCTCTTCAGCCTGGGTCCGGACCACACCGGGCGCGCCATCCGGCGCGTGTTCCGTCGCGGCTTCCTCGGCAAGGTCCAGCGCACCTCGGTGCTCAGGCACTACGGACTGAGGACGCTGCTGTACGGCGTGCTGCTCCCGGGGCCGCACATCGGGCGCCGCTGCCGCGAGCTGATGCTCGGCATCGCACGCCGCGGCTTCGAGGTGGGCGTGCACACCTGGGACCACGTGCGCTGGCAGGACCGGGTGGCGGCAGCGAGCGAGGCGTGGACGCGCCGCGAGCTCTCGCTCGCGTGCCGGGAATTCGCCGACATTTTCGGCGCAGCGCCGCGGGTGCACGGGGCGGCCGGCTGGCAGATGAACCGCTACGTACCTGCGCTCGAGCGCGAATTCGGCGTGCGCTACGCTTCCGACACGCGCGGTACCGCACCCTTCCTGCCGGTGTTCGGCGGGGCCGCGGGCGCTGTGCCGCAGCTGCCGACGACGCTTCCGACCTTCGACGAGCTGATCGGCCGGGGCGAGCTGCACGGTACCGATCCCGTCGATCACCTGCTGGCCCTGACGACCGGCACACCCGAGCGCGACCAGGTCTTCACGCTGCATGCCGAGCTCGAGGGCGGGGCGTATCTGCCGTCGTTCGAGCGGCTGCTGCTCGAGTGGCGTGCACGCGGCCTGCGTCTCACCGATCTGGGCAGTTATGCCGGGCTGCTCGATCTGACGAGTCTGCCTCACTGCGAGGTCGTGGCAGGCAGCGTCGAGGGACGCTCGGGGACGCTCGCGCTGCAGTCGCAGTGGGCGAGCGGCTGAGCGCGCCCCGAGGAGCGCTGTCGCGACCTGCGGGGGCCGCTTGGTATGCTCACCCGCGTGAGCGTCATTCCCGAGCAGATGACCGCGGTCGAGATCCGCGGGCCCGGGGCCCCGCAGGTGCTGCGGGCTGTGCCACGCCCCGTGCCGCAACCCGCTGCCGGCGAAGTCCTGATCCGGGTGGCAGGAGCCGGCGTCAACCGTCCCGACGTTCTGCAGCGCAAGGGCCACTATCCGCCGCCGCCGGGTGCCAGCGAGATTCCGGGATTGGAAGTTGCCGGCACGGTGGTGGCGGCGGGTGCCGGCGTGCGCGAGCCCGCGGTCGGCAGCGAGGTGTGCGCGCTCATCGCCGGCGGGGGCTACGCACAGTACGCCGTCGCGCCCGCGCCCCAGTGCCTGCCGCTGCCGCCGAAGGTGGCGCTCGAGGAGGGGGCGGTACTGCCCGAGACCTTCTTCACGGTCTGGCTCAACGTATTCGAGCGCTCGCGGCTGCGCGCCGGGGAGACGCTGCTGGTGCACGGCGGCTCGAGCGGCATCGGCACGACCGCGATTCTCCTGGCCAAGGCGTTTGCGGCAACGGTGATCGTGACCGCCGGCAGCGCCCAGAAGTGCGCGGCGTGTCGCGAGCTGGGCGCGGATCACGCCATCAACTATCACGAGGTGGACTTCGTCGCCGCGACGCTGCGTGCGACCGACGGGCGGGGCGCCGACGTCATTCTCGATATGGTCGGGGGTGACTACGTGGCGCGCGACGTGGCGGCCGCCTCGACCGAGGGGCGCATCGCGTTGATCGCGGTGCAGGGAGGAGCCAAGGCGGAGCTCGACCTGCGTCCGCTCCTCACCAAGCGCCTGATGCTCGGCGGCTCGAGCCTGCGTCCGCAGTCGGTGCAAGCCAAGGGACGGCTTGCGGCGGCTCTGCGCCAACAGGTGTGGCCGCTCTTCGCCACGAAGAGGCTCAAGCCCCCGATCTGCGCGCGCTTCCCGCTGGTCGAGGCGGCCGCCGCGCACAAGCTCATGGAGTCGAACGCCCACATCGGCAAGATCGTGCTGGTCGTGTAAAAAGTCGCGAGAAAGTCACCGAATTGACGTAATCTTCCCGCGACGGACTCCCAAAAGAAGTCCTCGGGGCGCCCGCAGATGAGTTTCTCGCCGTACGGTCTCATCCCGTTGCCGTGGTGGGGCTACGCGCTGGTCACCTTCGTCACCATCGAGACGATGTTTCTCGGAGTGACGCTCTACCTGCACCGCGACCAGTCCCACGGCGGACTCATCCTGCATCCGGTGCTCAGGCATATCTTCCGGTTCTGGCTGTGGTTCAGCTCGGGAGCGGTGACCAAGGAATGGGTCGCGGTGCATCGCTGCCACCATGCGCGGGCCGACCAGCGCGGCGATCCGCACAGCCCGCTGATCTTTGGCCTGGGCCGCGTGGTGTTCCAGGGTTACGAGCTTTACAAGCAGGCGGGGAGCGACCCGGAGGTGCTGCGCACCTACGGCCGGGGAACGCCGGATGACTGGCTGGAGCGCCATCTCTACAGCCGCCATTCCTTCGGCGGCCTCGTGCTCTTTATCCTCGGCCATCTGCTGCTGTTCGGCGTGCCGGGGATCATCATGATCGCCGTCCACCTCGCGGCGCAGCCGTTCTTCGCCGCCGGCGTGATCAACGGTCTCGGGCACGCGGTCGGCTACCGCAGCTTCGAGATGCCTTCGACGGCGACCAACCTCGTGCCCTGGGCGCTGCTGCTCGGCGGCGAGGAGCTGCACAACAATCATCATGCGTTCCCGCGCTCGCCGCGCTTCGCCGTGCAGCGCTGGGAGCTCGACATCGGCTGGCTGTGGATCCGGGTATTCCGGTTCCTGGGCCTCGCGCGGGTGCGCTGGGTGGCCCCGCGCCCGCACCTCGAGCGCCGGCGCCGTGAGCTCGATGGCGACAGCGTGCAGGCGCTCTTCACCAACCGCATGCACGTGCTGCGCGCTTATGCGCGACGGGTGGTGCTGCCGGTGTGCCGCGAGCTGGCACGGCGCGAGCC
The DNA here is from genome assembly GCA_030040525.1 of Gammaproteobacteria bacterium. Lineage (GTDB taxonomy): Bacteria > Pseudomonadota > Gammaproteobacteria > Steroidobacterales > Steroidobacteraceae > 13-2-20CM-66-19. The sequence continues at coordinate 7,300 of JASHTN010000415.1, forward strand.
GCATGGGGCGGTGCCCGCAGGCGCGCCCAAGCTTCTGATCCGTCATCCGACGCTGCTTGCCGAGGAAGCCCGCAGCCGCCTGCGCGAGCTCCTCGAGCGGTACGAAGTGCTGCGGCGCGTGGTCGAATACCGCGAGAGCCTGCAGCAGCTGTGGAGCGGAACCGGCGCGAACCAGCCGCGCGCGCTCGCGCAGCTGCGCGACTGGTGCCGGGGCGCCGAGGCGAGCGGCATCGCCGCGCTGCGCGAGTTCGCTCTGCTCCTGCCGGCCTACGAACGAAGCTGATGTCCGCCGAAATCGCGGCGGAGGCTCGGCACCGCGCAGCCGGCGAAAGTCACGTCTTTCGCCGGCGGTAACGAAGCTGATGTCCGCCGAAATCGCCGCAGGCGATTTCGGCCAATCAACAAGCAGGCAGGCTCCGCGAGCGTGTCACGATGCGCATGGCGAAGCTCGACTGCACGCGCGCGACGCTCGGCAGGCGCGTCAGGTGCTGGTGAAGGCGCTCGAAGTCCGCCATGTCGGCCACCACCAGCCGCAGCAGATAGTCATGCTCCCCGGTCATGAGATAGCACTCCATGACCTCGGGCACCTTGCGCACGGCGCTCTCGAAGGCCTCGAGCCCCGGCTGGCTCTGGCGGTCGAGCGTGATGCTGACGAACACGTTGACCGGGAACCCCGCCTTGTGCTGATCGATCAGCGCGGTGTAACCCTCGATGATTCCGGACTCCTCGAGCGCCCGCACGCGGCGCAGACACGCCGATTCCGACAGGCTCACTTTGCTCGCGAGCAGCGTGTTGGTGATGCGGGCGTCCTGCTGAAGCAGGCGCAGAATGGCGCGATCGTAGCGGTCCAGGTCCATCGGAGCAGGAATCCTGCAAGAACTCGGGCGTAAGCGGCAGATTCTGCCACAAAGGGCGGGCAGGCGGCCGCCATTACGCAAGCTGCCGCCGCACGGCAGCTCCTAATCTGGCGCCCTCAAGGCGAGGCCAGCGCGAAGGGGGCGGCCATGCGCATCGGTGTTCCGAAGGAAATCAAGGTGCACGAGTACCGCGTGGGGCTCGTGCCGGCGGGCGTGCGCGAGCTGGTCGCCGGCGGCCACGAAGTGCTCATCGAGAGCGGCGCGGGCAGCGGCATCGGCGTCGACGATGCGCAGTTCCGCGCAGCGGGCGCGGCGATCGCCGCGCGTGCTGCGGAGGTGTTCGAGCGCGCCGACATGGTGGTGAAGGTCAAGGAGCCGCAGCCGGCGGAATACCAGATGCTGCGCCCGGGGCAGGTGCTGTTCACCTACCTGCATCTCGCCGCCGACCCCGAGCAGGCGAAAGGGCTGATGAAGTCGGGCGCGACCGCCATCGCCTACGAGACCGTGACGGCGCCCAACGGCACGCTGCCGCTGCTCACGCCGATGAGCGAGGTCGCGGGCCGCATGTCCATTCAGGTCGGGGCGGCGAGCCTGCAGAAGGCGAACGGCGGCTTCGGCGTGCTGCTCGGCGGCGTGCCGGGGGTGCCGCCGGCGAAGGTGGTGATCATCGGCGGCGGCGTGTCCGGCACCCACGCGGCGGAGATGGCGGTCGGCCTGCGCGCAGACGTCACGGTCATCGACCGCTCGGTCGACCGGCTGCGCGAGCTGTCCGCGCTCTTCGGCGCGGCACTGCACACCGCGTACTCGACCGCCGAGACCATCGAGTGTCTCGTGAAAGACGCGGACCTGGTGGTGGGTGCCGTGCTGGTGGCCGGCGCTGCGGCCCCCAAGCTCGTGACCCGCGCCATGGTGAGGACCATGAAGCCGGGCGCGGTGCTGGTCGACATCGCGATCGACCAGGGCGGCTGCTTCGAGACCAGCCGGCCTACCACCCATGCCGAGCCCACTTTCGTCGTCGATGGGGTGATTCACTACTGCGTCGCCAACATGCCGGGCGCAGTGCCGCGCACCTCGACGCTGGCGCTCACCAACGCGACCCTCCCTTACGTGCGCGCACTCGCCGACCTCGGCTGGCAGGCGGCCTTCCGGCGCGATCCCGGGCTTGCGGCCGGACTCAACGTCCATGCGGGGGAGATTAGCCACGAGGTGGTCGCGCGGGCGCTCGGCCTGAAGGCGCGCCCGGCGATCGGCCGCTAGAGGCCCGGGGGCGGTGCGGCGCGGCCGCCCCAAGCATGTCCCTCGAAGGAGAGTGGCCCGGCGTCGGCAGGTAACGTTAGGCTTACGCCCCGCTCCCTACCCTTATTGGAGGAACGTCTAATGAAAGCCGCGCTGGCCGCCGCGCTGGGCCTGATCGCAGGTTCCGCGCTGGCCGACTCCGTCACCTACAAGATCGATCCGGCCCACACCTATCCGAGCTTCGCAGCGGATCACTTCGGCGGCCTGTCCGTCTGGCGCGGCAAGTTCGACCACTCCTCGGGAACCATCGTGCTCGACAGGGCCGCGGGCACCGGCACGGTCGAGATCACGGTCGACACCTCGTCCATCGACTTCGGCATGCCGAAGCTCAATGAGCACGCGAAGTCCGCCGAGATGTTTGACGTGCAGAAATACCCGACCGCCACCTACAAAGGCACGCTCACCAACTTCCAGAACGGCGTTCCGACGCAGGTGCGCGGCGAGCTGACGCTGCACGGCGTGACGCGCCCCCTCAACCTCGACATCGACCAATTCACCTGTCGCATCATGCCGGCCTCGATGGGCGGCAAGGAGCGCTGCGGCGCGGATGCCACCGCCAGCTTCAAGCGCAGCGACTTCGGCATCGACTACGGCGAGAAGTACGGCTTCAACATGCTGGTGAAGCTGCAGATCCAGGTGGAGGCGACACCGGCAGCCTGACCGCGCGCCGGCTCTCACGCGAGCAGGGCGGCGACGTGGCTCGCGATCGCGAGCGATGCGGTGAGGCCAGGAGATTCGATGCCGAAGAGCTGCACGCAGCCGGGGACGCCGTGCTCGCGTTCGCCCTCGATACGGAAATCCGCGGCGGGCTGTCCCGGCCCGGACAGCTTGGCGCGGATTCCCGCGTAGGCGGGGGCAAGCGCGCCGTCGGGCAAAGCCGGCCAGTAGCAGCGCACCACGCCGTAGAACGCCGCCGCGCGTTGCGGGTCGACGTCGAAATCGCGGTGCTCCACCCACTCCACATCCGGCCCGAAGCGCGCCCGGCCGGCGAGGTCGAGCGTCAGATGCACGCCCGCGCCGCCGGGCACGGGCAGCGGATACACCAGCCGCGCGAAGGGCGCCGGGCCGTGGAGCGCGAAGTAGCTGCCCTTGGCCAGGTAGGCCGCCGGGATCAAACGCGGCGGGAAGCCGCGCATCGCCCGCGCCACGGTCGGGGCATCGAGCCCGGCGCAGTTGACGAGGGCCGCGGCGTGCAGACTCGGCGCTGCGCCGTTCACCGCGACCTGAAAGCCGCCGTCCTCCAGCGTCACGGCGGTCACGCGGCAGCGGCAGGCGAGAATGGCGCGCGCGCGCTGCGCCTCGGCGAGGAGTGCGAGCATCAGGCCGTGCGAATCGACGATGCCGGTGAGCGGCGAATGCAAGGCCGCCACGCAGGCGAGCTGCGGCTCGAGCGAGCGCGCCTCTGCGGCCGTGAGCGCTTGCAGCGCAACGCCGTTGGCGAGCGCCGTAGCACGCAGCCGGGCGAGCTCGGGGAGCTGCGCCTCCGAGGTGGCGACGATCAGCTTGCCGCAGCGTCGATGCGGGATGGCGCGCTCACGGCAGAACTCGTAGAGCAGATCGCGCCCGGCGACGCACAGCCGCGCCTTGAGCGAGCCGGCAGGGTAGGAGATGCCGGCATGAATCACCTCGCTGTTGCGCGAGCTGGCGCCGGTACCGAAATGATCGGCGGCTTCCAGCAGCAGCGCCTCGCGCCCGGCGAGCGCGAGCGCCCGCGCGACAGCGAGGCCGACCACGCCGGCGCCGACGACGATGACGTCGACCTTGTCCATGGGCGCGGGAATTGTAGCGGCTGCCGCACGGCGCGCACTGCGGCGGCAGGGGGCCGCCGTACAATGCGCGAGGCAGACAGGCCGCGCGCGTGTGCATGCGTCCATGCCGAGCGAAGGGATCGTCCGTGAGCGTCGTGAGCTATCGAACCGCAGGCGGAGTGGCGGTGCTGACGATCGACAATCCTCCGGTCAATGCGTTGAGCCACGCGGTACGTGCCGGGCTCGTGGAGGGGCTGGAGCGCGCCGCAGGCGATGCGGCGGTCGTGGCCGCGGTGCTGTGCGGAACCAACGCCTGCTTCTCCGCCGGGGCCGACATCGAGGAGATCGCCTCGGGACTCGCGCTCCAGGCGCCGCTGCTGGCGGACGTGCAGGCGCGCATCGAGGCGGCGCGCAAGCCCATCGTCGCCGCGCTCGAGGGCACCGCCCTCGGCGGCGGACTCGAGATCGCGCTCACCTGTCATTGGCGGACCTGCGCCCCGACGGCGCGCGTCGGCCTGCCCGAGGTGAAGCTCGGCCTGATCCCCGGCGCTGGCGGCACGCTGCGCTTCACGCGACTCGCCGGACCGGAGTCCGCGCTCGAGGCGATCACGGGCGGGGCGCAGATCCCCGCGGCGCGCGCGCTCGAGGTCGGGCTCGTCGATGCACTCGCCGAGGATGCGGTGGCCGCGGCCATCGAGCTCGGTCGCCAGGCGGCGGCGGACGGGCGGCCGCTGCGGCTGGCGCGCGACTGCGGCGACCGCATCCGCAGCGTTCGCCCGGGGCTGTTCGCGGAGTTTCGCCGCAATATCACGCGACGCGCCCGCGGGCAGCTCGCTCCCTGGCGGATCGTGGACAGCATCGAGGCGGCCTGCATGCAACCGCCGGAGGCGGCCCTGGCGCTTGAGCGCGCGGGCTTCGTCGCCTGTCGCGACAGCCCGCAGCACCAGGCGCTCAGGCACGTGTTCTTTGCAGAGCGCGAGGCGCGGCGCATTCCGGGCATCGGAGCGGAGGTGAAGCCGCTGCCGGTCCGCAGCGCCGCCGTGATCGGCGCCGGCACCATGGGCACGGGTATAGCGATGAGCTTCGCGAACGCCGGCATCCCGGTGCTGCTGCGCGAGGCCGCGCCGGATGCCCTCGAGCGCGGGCTCGCGCAGGTGCGCAGTCAGTACGACGGCTCGGTGAAGCGCGGCAGCCTGACGCGCGAGCGCGCCGCTGCGGCGCTGGCGCTCATCCGTCCGGCAAGCGACTATGCGGCGCTCGGCTCCGCCGACATCGTCGTCGAGGCGGTGTTCGAGGACCTCAGGCTCAAGCAGGAGGTGTTCGGGCTGCTCGACCGGGCGGCCGCGCCGGCCGCCATCCTCGCCACCAACACCTCGAGCCTCGACATCGACGCGATCGCAGCCGCCACGTCGCGGCCGGAGCAGGTGGTGGGAACGCATTTTTTCAGCCCGGCGCACGTCATGAAGCTGCTCGAGAACGTGCGTGGCAGCCGCAGCTCGCCGCAGACTCTGGCGACGGTCATGGCGCTCGGGCGCACGCTCGGCAAGGCGGCGGTGCTCGCCGGCAACTGCGACGGCTTCATCGGCAACCGCATGCTGATGTTCTACGGCGCGGAGGCCGAGTTCCTGCTGGAGGAGGGTGCAACACCCGAGCAGATCGATCGCGTCATGGAGGACTTCGGCTTCGCGATGGGACCACTCGCGGTGCGCGATCTCGCCGGCAACGACGTGGGGCTCCTGATCCGCAAGGGGCGCAAGCTCCCTGCCGACGAGCGCTGGTCGCCGATCCTCGAGCGCGTGGTGGCGGCCGGAAGGCTCGGACAGAAGACCGGCAAGGGCTTCTACCGCTACGAGGGCCGCAGCCGCATTTCCGACCCCGAGGTGCTCACGCTGATCGAGGCAGTCTCGCGCGACTTAGGCCTCAAGCGGCGCAGCATTCCGGACCAGGAGATTCTCGAGCGCCTGTTGCACCCGCTGGTGAACGAAGGAGCCCGCATCGTCGATGAGGGCATCGCGCTGCGCCCCGGAGACATCGACGTCGTCTACGTGAACGGCTACGGCTTCCCGGCGTACAAGGGGGGGCCGATGTACTGGGCGGAGCAGGCGGGACTCGAGCGCGTCGTGGAGACGATGCGGCGGCTCGCGCCCACCCACGGCGCGCGCTGGCGGCCGGCGCCGCTGCTCGAGCGCCTGGCCGCGACCGGGGCGGGCTGGGACGCTCGCGCGCGATGATGAGCGGCGCATCGAGCGCGCTCGCGGGGCTTCTCGGTGCCTCGCTGGCAGCGGTGGCAGTCTTGCCCGCCGCCTCTCCGCCCGGCACTGCGCTGCACGCCGCTGAGCTCAGGGCCTATGTGGCTGCCATGGACGGTCGCAAAGCCGAGGCGCTCGCGGCCCTGCAGCGCGCCGGCGATGCGGCCGCTGCCTCGGGCGCGGCGGGCGACTCGGGCTGGACTCTCACGCCGCAGTATGCGGCGCTCGTGCGCTTCGGCCTGTGGGACGAGATGCTCGCCGTGCTGCCGCCGGATCCGCGGCGCATCGGCTTGACCGCCGGCTATCTCTACGCGCGTGGCTTCGCACTCGCCGCGCGCGGCCGGCTGCCGGAGGCCCAGACCGCGCTGGCGCGACTGCGGGCGCTCGCGGCGCAGGCACCGCCCGACGTTGCGGCGGGCGCCAACACGCTCGCGGCGGTGCTGGAAGTCGCCGTACCCATCGTG
>JASHTN010000037.1 GCA_030040525.1 Gammaproteobacteria bacterium
GGCGGCATGGGTTGCGTGGCGTACGCCGAGCAATCGGTCGCCTCCGGGCTCGTGGTCGTGTTCATCGCCATCTGCCCGGTGCTGATCGCACTCGCCAACCTGCCGTTCGGGATCCGGCCGGCAGCAACCGAGGTCGTCGGAATCACCATCGGACTCGGTGGCGTCGTCGTGCTCGCGAGCGGCGCTGGCTTCAACGCCTCTCCCGCAGGCCTTGCGGCGGTCGCGTTCGCTACCGTCTGCTGGTCGGTGGGCAGTGTACTCAGCGTGCACCGCTTCGGGCTCGCGCCCGGCTCGCCCGGTTTTGCGAGCGAGATGCTGTGCGGCGGGGTCCTGCTCCTGATGCTGTCAAGGCTGCGCGGCGAAGGCTTCCACTGGCCGCCGCCGCCGCTCGCGGCCGCGGCCTGGGCCTACCTTGTGGTTTTCGGATCGCTCATCGCTTTCACCGCTTACATGACGCTGCTCGCGCGCACCCGGGCGGCGCTCGCCGCGAGCTATACCTTCGTCAACCCGGTGATCGCGCTTCTGCTCGGCATCGGCCTGGGAGGCGAAACGGTGACCCCGCGGGAATGGCTGGCCGCAGGCATCGTGATTGTCGGCGTCATCCTGCTGATCTTTGGCAGGCGCACGGACCGGGCGCAGCGCGAGCACCAAAGCCGCTAATGCTCAGGCGCCCAGCTCCGCCGCCGCGCGCAGCATGGCCTCGAGGCTGCGCTCCACATCGTCATCGGTCGTCGCCCAGCTGCTGACGCTGATGCGCATGGCGGTGCGGCCCTGCCACACGGTCGGACCGCACCAGCAGATGCCCTCCGTCTGCAGCGCTGCAATGACGCTGCGCGTGCGCTCGGCATCGCCGAAGGCGACCAGCACCTGATTCAGTACGATTTCGTTCAATACCGCATGGCCGGCGGCACCCAGCCCCTGCGCGAATCGGCGCGCCTGACGGCAGTTGCGCTCGAAGAGCTCCACGAGACCGGCGCTGCCGAGAGAGCGCATGGCGGCCCACACCTCGACGCCGCGCCCGCGGCGGGAGAGCTCCGGCACGAAGTCGGAAGGATTACGGTGGAGACTCTCGGTCGGAAGGTACTCGGCCGTGATGGCCATCGCCGCACGTAGGGCGTGCGCATCGCGCGAGAACGCGACTCCGCTGTCGTACGGCACGTTGAGCCACTTATGCGCGTCCGTTGCCCACGAGTCGGCGCGCTCGAGTCCGCGAGTGAGGCGCTGCAGCGAGGGCGCGGCCTTCGCCCACAATCCAAATGCCCCGTCGACGTGCACCCAGGCGCCGGCCGCATGAGCGGCCGCGACGAGAGGCTCGAAGGGATCGAACGCGCCGGTGTTTACGTTGCCCGCCTGCAGGCACAGGATCGTCGGTCCTTCAAGCCTGGGTAGCGCTTCGGCCCGCATACGGCCCTGACGGTCGACGGGCACGCGCACCACGCGACTTCGTCCCAAGCCCAGCATGCCGAGGGATTTGAGGAGCGTCGGATGAGCTTCCTCGCCCGTGACGACCGTGATTGGCGGCGCACCAAAGAGCCCGTCCGCCTCGACGTTCCAGCCGGCCTTCGCGAGGACTGCGTGTCGAGCGGCAGCGAGTGCCGTGAAGTTCGCCACCGTCGCGCCCGTCACGAATCCAACGCCGGTCGCGGGTGGCAATTCGAACAGCTCGATCAGCCATCTCGATGCGACCTCCTCGAGGTGCGAGGCGCCGGGGGTCACTTCGTAGAGCGCGGCGTTCTGATCCCACGCGCCCGCGAGCCAGTTGGCAGCGAGCGCGACCGGCAGCGAGCCTCCGATCACGAAGCCGAAGAAGCGCGGGCCGGCCATTGCCATGGTGGCGGGCGATACAAGCCGATCGAGCAGCGCGAGCGTCTCGGCGGGGTCACTGGCTCGTTCCGGAAGCGGTTCGTCGAGCTGGCTGAGTGCCTCGATAGCGTCGGCGGCAGGTCTGACAGCGCGGCTATCGAGTGTCGCCAGGTATGCACGTGCGGCGCGCGCCGCCGCGTCGAGTATGGTGTACACGGACTGCTCCCCAATTCGCCTGCGGGTATGTCAACGCATCGGGCAACAGCTCCTGGTGCTACCCGCAGAACCAAGCAATCAATCTTACCGTCATGAACAGGAACTAGGCTCTGGCCTGATGACTCCGCGCTCCGTCCCCATCATCGCGGCGGCCGCCGCGGCCTTCGTGGTGACGCTCGTGCTCTCCGCGTGGCATGAAGGACTGTGGGAGCGGCCGGCGGAATCGCCCGCCGCGGCGACACCACCCGCGCCGCAGCCGCTCCCCGCGCCGCAACCGGCGGTGAAGGCCGATCCGCCTCCCGTGCCGGTGCCCGCCCCGAGCCAGGGAGGCCCGGCGGCTGGTCCCGATTCCACCGCCCCGCCGCGCACCTCCGAGCGCGACGCGGCGGCGCGGCGCCGGGATGAGGCGCGCGGTGCCCGGGCGCGCTAGAAAGCTGCCCAGGCCCCGCTGAAGGCCGCGCCGGATTCATAGAACGATCAACTGCCTGAAATGCGTTCTCTCTAGCGTGGCCCGCGCACGCGTGCGCTCGCCTTACACACCATAGGGAGGTTTGCATGAAGGTCAATGGATTTGTGGCGCGTACCCGGCACGGGTTGCGTAATGGGGTGGCCTACCTGGCCGCCCTGCAAATGTCGGTCGCTCCGGTTCTCGCTGCGGGCCCGCCACCCGCATCCAAGGGCGTCTCGAGCTCCGCCATCGACAGAAGCGCTCAGACTGCGACGCCGATCAAGCATGTGATCGTGATCATCGGTGAGAACCGCAGCTTCGATCATGTGTTCGCCACTTATGTGCCCAGGCCCGGCCAGACGGTCCACAACCTGCTGAGCGAAGGGATCATCCAGCTCGATCCCAACAAGAACGCCATCCCGGGACCGAACTTCGACAGGGCCCACCAGCTCTCGGCTACCGATCCGAGCCAGGACGCATTCCTGCTGAATCCGCCCAAGCAGGAATTCCCGAACAACACTCTGCCGGCGCCGGAGGCCGGCGGCCCCTCCGGAGCCAATGGCTACTTCTCGCCGAGCTCATCGAAGTACACGACGATTGCCTGCGGCACCCTCACGGTGAATGGCAAGACCACCACCAACTACCTCGCCCCGGAGGCCTGCGCCCTCGTGACCGAGAACGGGCTGCCGAACACTTCCGACGCCAACGGCCTGACCTACTACCAGTCACTCGCTTCCGGCGGCACCGGCCAGTACAGCTACACGCCGGACCTGCGCATCGTGAACTTCTGGAACCTGCCGGCCGGCCCGTTCCAGTTGACCAATGGGAGCAATTCCGCCACGCCGGGTTACAGCTTGTCGTACACGGACTACAGCGCGAGCCCCGTCCATCGCTTCTACCAGATGTGGCAGCAGCTCAACTGCAGTCTCGACCATGCCTCGTCAGACAACCCGTCGGGTTGCGACGCGAAGCAGTTCGCGTGGGTGGAGGCGACCGTCGGCGCCGGCACAAACGGCCTGACCCCGGCCCAGTACGCGCAGAGTTACTACAGCACCTCGTTCAGCGAATTCTTCGTCTATCCGACCGGGTACTCCGCGACGAATCCCCCGACGGAAGCCCAGTGGACTGCCGACGACTACGCGCTGTACGACTCGGTCCCGGCGACCACCGGCGAAGGCTCGAGCGCGCTCGGGTTCTACAACGTCCAGCAGGGGGACGTGCCGTACTTCAAGTACCTGGCGGACACCTACGCCATGAGCGACAACTTCCACCAGTCCGTCGACGGCGGCACCGGCGCCAACCACATCATGCTGGGCCACGCCGACATGATCTGGTTCAGTGACGGCAGCGGCCATCCCGAAGCTCCGCCGCATAACGTCCCGGCATCGGTCACTCCCAGCCAATTCGTGGGGCCGGGGTTGGTTGATGAGATCGAGAATCCGAACCCTCAGGCGGGCACCAACAATTTCTACGCGCAAGACGGTTACGGCGAGGACTACAACAGCGGATATCCGTCATATGAGTGGGATACGACCCAGCCCAACGGGTTGCCCATCATTTATGGCGGCGGCTCCTACAGCGACTGCGCCGATCCGAGCCAGCCCGGCGTGGGACCGATCCGCGCCTACCTCGCGCAGCTGCACATCGATCCGCGCTGCGAGCCCGGCCACTACTATCTGCTGAACAACTACAACCCGGGCTGGTTCGGCAACGGCAATGACGCCTACACCGATCAGAGCCCATCCAACACGCCGTTCACCATCCCGCCCTCATCGACCCCGAGCATCGGCGATGACATGAACGCCAGCGGCGTCTCGTGGAAATACTACGGCGACCAGTGGAACAACTACGTCAACGATCCGTATCAGGAGAACTACGGCACCAACGGCCCGAATGCGGACGAGTACTGCAACATCTGCAACCCCTTCCAGTACGACACGTCCATCATGTCGAACCCGGCACAGGTCGCGGCACACATCCAGGATACCGTGAACCTGTACTCGGACATCGCCAACGGCACGCTGCCCGCGGTGTCCTTCGTCAAGCCCAGCGGCTACGTGGACGGCCATCCGGCCTCCTCGAAGCTGGACCTGTTCGAGGGCTTCGTGAGGAAGATCGTCGACCAGGTCGAAGGCTCAGCGTACGCCAGTAACACCGTCATCTTCATCACCGAGGACGAAGGCGGCGGCTACTACGACTCAGGCTATGTGCAGCCGCTGGACTTCTTCGGCGACGGCACGCGCATCCCGCTGATCGTCGTGGCGCCGAAGCAGTACCTGGCAGCGAAGGGCTACATCTCGCACCAGTACGCCGATCATGTCTCGATCCTGAAGTTCATCGAGCGCAACTGGGGCCTGAGACCGGTGACCGGCCGCAGCCGGGACAACTTCCCGAACCCGGTGCAGCCGGCGGGCTCCTATGCGCCGGTGAATGCACCGGCGCTGGATGACCTGTTCGATTTCTTCAGGTTCCCGCAGGCGCCTGCCGCGTTCTGAGTCAGGCGGGCCAACCGGGCCCGCGGGGGAATGCGGGG
>JASHTN010000416.1 GCA_030040525.1 Gammaproteobacteria bacterium
GGCTGTTGGCGAAGCTCGCGCGCGGCGCGCGCGCGAACCTCGCCTCGCTCGAGCGATTCATACACTCCTCCCGCTCCCGGCTGAAATGGGTCAAGCCGGCGGGTGGCACGTTGGCCTTCCCGTGGCTTGCCGATGGGTCTGACAGCACACCACTGTGCGCCGCATGGGCCAAGGCCGGAGTCCTGACGGCGCCAGGCAGTGCCTACGGCATGCCCGCGCATTTTCGTATCGGCTTTGGTTTTGCCGATCCTCGTGACTTCAATGACGCATTGGACCTCATGGCGGATGCAGTCCGTTGATGATTCGGCTTTCGATGACCGCCCGCCACGGGTGGCCGCCGCGCCTCGCCGGAGGACCTCTGCGTGTGAACCCTAGGCCATTGATTATATTGGCGCTCCCTACCGGATTCGAACCGGTGTTACAGCCTTGAGAGGGCTATGTCCTGGGCCTCTAGACGAAGGGAGCGCTGTTCCGGGGCGGACGCGCGAGCGCGGTATTATAGAGAGCGGCCCCGATTGCTCAAGCCGAAAGCCTGTAATTGAACTCCGAAGACGCGTCCGTCGCGACGCCTGCCAGTGCGCCCCGGGTCATCCCGCGATCCGAGCACTCGATTTCCCGCAATCACATCTCCCCGAACGCGCTGCGGGTACTGTACCGGCTGCGCGATGCGGGCTTCATGGCGTTCCTGGTGGGCGGGTGCGTGCGCGACCTGCTGCTCGGGCTCGAGCCCAAGGACTTCGATGTCGCGACGGATGCGCTGCCGGAGCAGGTCAAACGGCAGTTCCGCAACTGCCGGCTGGTCGGCCGCAGGTTCCGCCTCGCGCACGTGTTCTTTGGCCGCGAGACCATCGAGGTCGCGACCTTTCGCGCGACCAGCGCGCCCTCGCAAGGGGACGAGCCGCTGGCCGATGCCGACCCGGAAGACGGCGAGGCGCCCGAGCTCGACGAGCCGCAGGCGGAGACCGCTCGCGAGGGCGGCAGCGAGCGCGTCGTGGACGCTGCCGGGCGCATCCTGCGCGACAACGTCTACGGCACGATCGACGAGGATGTCTGGCGGCGCGATTTCACCGCCAATGCGCTCTATTACAACATCGCGGATTTCTCGCTGTGGGACTACGTCGGCGGCGTCGCAGACATCGCCGCACGGCGCTTGCGCCTCATCGGGGACCCTGAGACGCGCTTTCGCGAGGACCCGGTGCGCATGCTGCGCGCGGCGCGCTTCGAGGCGAAACTCGGCTTCACGATCGATCCCGACACGGCGCGGCCCATCGCGGCGCTGCGTGAGCTGCTCGCCGGAGTGCCGCCGGCGCGGCTGTTCGACGAGACACTCAAGCTTTTCCTCACCGGACACGGCGCGCGCAGCCTGGAGGTGCTGCGCCGCCGCGGGCTGCTGGCGGCGCTGCTGCCGAGCGTCGACCGTTACCTTGCCGGTCACCCCGGCAGCCTGGTCGAGAAGCTGCTGCTGCAGGGGCTCGTGAATACCGACGCGCGGGTGCTGGCCGACAAGGCGGTGACGCCGACGTTCCTGTTTGCGCTGCTGCTGTACGGTCCGATCGCCGCCGCCATCGAGGCGGCGCCGGCCGCGCGCTGGCACGAGCTCGCGACCATCCTCGCCGCCTGCGACCAGGCGGTCCGCGACGCTCAGGTCCGGCTCACAATTCCGAAGCGTTTCTCGCTCGGCGTGCGCGAGATGTTCGCTCTGCAGCCGCGGCTCGAGCATCCGCGCGGCCGGCGCGCGCTGCGCGTGCTCGAGCATCCGCGCTTCCGCGCCGCCTACGACCTGCTGCTGCTGCGCGCGCAGTTCGGGCTCGCGCCCGCCGAGATGGCGCAGTGGTGGACACGGCTGCAGGAGGCGCAGCCCGAGGAGCGCGGACGGCTGGTGGATGCGATCGCCGGTGAGGCGCACGGACCGCAGCCGACGCCGCGCCGCGGCGGCCGCCGGCGCCGCAGACGTCGCCAAGCCGCTGCGCCTTCCTGACTCGAGGTTCGGCAGCCATGCAGGTTTGGCAGCCCGCCTACATCGGAGTGGGCAGCAACCTGAGCGAGCCGCGCGTTCAGGTGCGCACCGCGTGCGCGCGGCTCGCCGACCTGCCGCTCACCGAGGTGGTGCTCACTTCCCCGCTCTATGCCTCGCGTGCCTATGGCCCCGTGGCGCAGCCGGACTTCGTGAACGCGGTGGTCGGTGTCCTCACCCGGCTCGAGCCGTCGGCGCTGCTCGCCGAGCTCATCGCGATCGAGACCGCCCTCGGGCGGCCGGCCGAGCGGCAGCGCTGGGGCCCGCGGATCATCGACCTCGACCTGCTGGTCTACGGCCGCGAGCGGCGCAGCGATGCGCGGTTGACGCTGCCGCACCCGGGGATAGTGGAGCGTAGCTTCGTTCTGTATCCTCTCGCGGACATCGCTCCGGACCTCGACGTGCCGGGGCTCGGCCGGGTCGCCGAGCTCGCCGGCAGGCTCGCGTCCGACGGCTTGCAGCGGCTGTAGCCCCAATGGCGAAGGAAACGACTCATCAGTTCATCGCGGTGGAAGGGCCGATCGGGGTCGGCAAGACGAGTCTCGCGCGGCGCCTGTGCGGCAGCCTCGGTGCGCAGCCGGTGCTGGAGCAATCGGGGCAGAACCCCTTCCTCGAGCGCTTCTACCGCAATCCCCGCGCCGGCGCGCTGCCAACCCAGTTGTACTTCCTGCTGCAGCGCGCGCAGCAGCTGACCGCCCTCAAGCAGGCGGACCTGTTCGCGCCGGTGCGCGTCGCCGACTACCTGCTGGAGAAGGATCGGCTGTTCGCCCGAGTGACGCTCGATGACGCCGAGTACGCGCTCTACGAGCAGCTGTATGCGAGGCTCGACGTGCAGACGCCCAAGCCCGACCTGGTCGTGTACCTGCAGGCTCCGGTCGACGTGCTGCTCGAGCGCATCGCGCGTCGCGGTGTCGACTACGAGCAGTTGATCGACCGCGGCTACCTCGAGCGGCTGAACGAGGCCTACGCGCGCTTCTTCCACGAGTTCGATGCGGCACCGCTGCTGATCGTCAATGCCGGCGCCATCGATCCGATCGCCAACCAAGGCGATTACGATGAGCTGCTGGCGGCCATCAAACGCATGAGCCGCGGGCGGCTCTACTACAATCCGTTGCGCAGCCGCGCGATCTAGCTACACTCCGCTCCATGCCGATGTACAAGCACCTGCAGCGCGATAGCGGCCGGCCGCCAGTGACGTTGGCGACGCTGCAACGCATGAAGAGCGACGGCGAGAAGATCGCGTGCCTGACCTGTTACGACTCGAGTTTCGCGGCGCTGCTCGATGCGGCGGATGTCGACGTCGTGCTGGTCGGCGACACGCTCGGCATGGTGATCCAGGGTCACGACACCACGGTGCCGGTGTCGATGGATCACATGGTTTACCACTGTGCCGCGGTGGCGCGCGGCCTGCAGCGCCCGTTCCTCATCGGCGACATGCCGTTCATGAGCTACCCCACCAAGGAGCTGGCGCTGGCGAATGCCGTGCGGCTGATGCAGGAGGGCGGGGCGCAGATGGTGAAGCTCGAGAGCGGCGGCCGCCAGACCGAGATCGTCGAGTTTCTCGCCGGCCACGACATCGCCGTCTGCGCCCACCTCGGGCTCAAGCCCCAGTCGGTGCACAAGACCGGCGGGTTCCGCGTCCAGGGCCGCGAGCGCGAGACGGCCGCGCGGCTGCTCGATGAGGCCAGGCGCCTGGAGGCCGCCGGAGCGGACATCGTGCTGCTCGAGTGCGTGCCGGCGCAGCTCGGCAAGACGATCACCGCGGCCTTGCACGTGCCGGTGATCGGCATCGGCGCAGGCCCCGACACCGACGGCCAGATTCTCGTGCTCTATGACATGCTCGACATCACCACCGGGCGCAGGCCGCGCTTCGTGCGCAACTTCATGGAGGGCGCCGGTGACAACCTCGAGGCGCTCAAGCGCTACGTGCGCGCGGTGAAGCAGCGCGAGTACCCGGCGCCCGAGCACTGCTTCTGAGAGGCACATTCAGGCGGGCGGGCCGAGTCCGCCGCGAGCCGCGCTGCGCAGCGTAAACTTCCTCCGGCACCTGCAAACCTCTCCGCCCAGGAAAGCGCCCCAGCACCGTCAGCCTCATGGAGACCGTCACGACCATCAGCGCGGTTCGCGAGCGGGTGCGTGCCTGGCACCGCTCGGGCGCGCGCATCGCCTTTGTGCCGACCATGGGTAACCTGCATGCCGGGCACGTGAGCCTCATCGAGGCGGCGCGCCGGCACGGCGAGCGGTTCGTCGCCAGCATTTTCGTCAATCCCATGCAGTTCGGGCCGAACGAGGACTTCGCCCACTACCCGCGCACGCCGCGCGAGGACGAGCGCATGCTGGCGGCGGCCGGCTGCGATCTGATGTTCATGCCGGAGGTGACCGAGATCTATCCGCACGGCTCGGAGCGCGCGGCGCGCGTCGAGGTGCCGGGTCTGTCGCGCATTCTCGAGGGCGAGTTCCGCCCGGGACACTTCGAGGGTGTCAGCACGGTCGTCGCCAAGCTGTTCCACATCGTCGAGCCGGATGTGGCGGTGTTCGGCGAGAAGGATTTCCAGCAGCTCGTCGTCATCAGGCGAATGGTGGCGGACCTGTGCCTGCCGGTCGAGATCGTGAGCGCGCCCACGGTCCGCGACGCCGACGGGCTCGCCATGAGCTCGCGCAACCAGTACCTGACCGCGGCGGAGCGGCGCATCGCCCCGCGCATCTACGCGACGCTGCAGGCGGCGGCGCAGCGGCTGCAGGGCGGTGACGCGGAATTCACCAGCATCGAGCGCGGCGGCTTCAAGTCGCTGGAGGACACCGGGTTCCGGCCCGATTACTTTGCGGTGCGGCGCGCCGCGGATCTGGCGCCGCCGGCGGCCGAGGCACGCGCGCTCGTGGTGCTCACCGCCGCGCGCTTAAGCCGCGCGCGCCTCATCGACAACGTACAGCTTACGCGTCCCGGAGCCTAAGCGCCGTGCCCGGTAGCCAATCGGACCTGAGCGCGCGCCCCGCCGCGTCGCTGGCGATCGAGCGCACCATGCAGGCGCCGCCTGCGGTGCTGTACCGTGCCTGGACGGAGGAGTTCGACCGCTGGTTCGCCGCTCCCGGCACGGTCCACATGCGGCCCGAAGTCGGCGCACCGTTTTTCTTCGAGACGCACTTCGAGGCTGCGCGCCATGCGCACTATGGGCGCTTCCTGCGCCTGACGCCCGGTCGGGTCATTGAGCTCACCTGGGTCACTGAAGCGGGCACGCGCGGTGCCGAGACCGTGGTGACGGTCGAGTTGCACCCGGAGGGGAGCGGAACGCGGCTGCGCCTCACGCACGCGGGCTTTGCCGACCCGGCGAGCTGCGAGCGGCACCGCGGGGCCTGGCCGGTCGTGCTCGAGCATCAGGACAGGGTCTACTCGGCACAACCCTGAGCCCAACGGGCCGGCCTGACCCTGGGGTCGCGTCGCGGCCTCCGGCTGCGGCTACGCCTGCTCCCCCTGCCGCGCGAGCGCCCAGGCGACATGCTCACGCACCAGCGGCGAGGCGTCGGCGCGCCGTGCCACGAGTGCCGCCCGGACCTCATCCGAGCGCGGCGCGTTGCCGAGAGCCACGGCGATGTTGCGCGACCAGCGCTCGAAGCCGATGCGGTAGATCGCCGATCCCCGCATGCGTTCGTCGAACTCGCGTTCCGTCCAGCGGAACAGCGCCGGCAGGGCGGGTGCGTCGAGCGCGTGTCGGACCTTGAAGTCCGGGTGGCTGGCGCTGTGGGCGAACTTGTTCCAGGGACACACCAGCTGGCAGTCGTCGCAGCCGTAGATGCGGTTGCCGATCGCCTCGCGCAGCTCCACGGGGATCTCGCCCGGGTGCTCGATCGTGAGGTAGGAGATGCAGCGCCGGGCATCGAGCCGGTAGGGCGCGACGATCGCCGCCGTCGGGCAGGCCGGAATGCAGGCCCGGCAGCTGCCGCAGTGAGCGCTGGCGGGCGCGTCGGGCGGCAGCGGCAGGTCGGTGAGGATCTCGCCGAGGAAGAACCACGAGCCCGCATCGCGCGCCAGAAGGTTGGTGTGCTTGCCGATCCAGCCGAGCCCGGCGTCGCGCGCCAGCGCCTTCTCCAGCACCGGTGCGGTGTCGACACAGACTCGATAGCCGAACGGGCCGATGCGCCGCCCGAGCTCGCGCGCCAGCCGCTCGAGCGCGCGGCGCATGACCTTGTGATAATCGCGCCCGAGCGCGTAGCGCGACACATAGCCGAGGCGCCCGTCGGCCAGCACCTGTCCGGCCGGACGCGCGGCGGCGGGCCAGTAGTCCATGCGCACACTCACGACCCGCAGCGCGCCGGGCACGAGCTCCGCGGGACGGGCGCGCTTCAGGCCGTGACGCTGCATGTAGTGCATCTCGCCGTGGAAGCCGTCGGCGAGCCACCTGACGAGATGGCGCTCATCCTCCGGGATGTCGAGGCGCGCCACGCCGAGCGCGTCGAAGCCGAGCGCGCGGGCGGCGGCCAACAACTCGTGTTTCACCGCGGGCAGGTCGATTGCGCTCCGGTCCTTCATGGCTCCGCCACGCCGCCCAGTATAATGAGCCGATGGCGCTGCCGATCGCCCTGTACTCGACCGCCCAGGTACGCGCGCTGGATGCGCACGCCATCGAGGCGCTCGGAATTCCGGGCTACACGCTCATGAAGCGCGCCGGTGAGGCGGCGCTGCGCGCCCTGCGCACGCGCTGGCCCATGGCGCACCGCATCGTCGTCGTCTGCGGCGGCGGCAATAACGGCGGCGACGGCTACGTGTTGGCGCGGTTCGCGCAGGCCGCGGGGCTCACGGTGACGGTGGCGGCGGCGAGCGCGCCGCAGCAGCTGCACGGCGACGCGCGGCGCGCCTACGAGGACCTGCGCGTCAGCGATGGGCGCGTGCAGCCGTTTGCGCCGGCGCTGCTCTCCCAGGGCGAGGTGCTCGTCGATGCGCTGCTCGGCACCGGGCTGCGCGACGGCGTGCGCGCCGACACCGCCCGCGTGATCCGTGCCGTCAACGCCGCCGAGCGGCCGGTGTTCGCGCTCGATGTCCCTTCGGGGCTCGACAGCGACGCCGGGGTGGCGCTCGGTGAGACGGTCCGCGCGGATGTCACCATCACGTTCGTCGGACTGAAAACGGGACTCTTCGTCGGCGACGGACCGGAATACTGCGGCACGGTGGTGTTCGACGACCTCGAGCTGGCCGCGCCGCCCACGCCGCAGTTCGCACCGCGCCTGACGCGTATCGTCGAGGCGGAGATCCACCAGGCGCTGCCGCAGCGGGCGCGCGCGGCGCACAAGGGCGACTTCGGGCGCGTGCTCATCGTCGGCGGCGGCAGCGGCATGCCGGGCGCTGCGCGCCTGGCGGGTGAGGCCTGTCTGCGCGTCGGGGCGGGGCTCACCACGGTGGCGGTGGCGCCCGAGAATGTCGCCGCGATCGTTGCCGGCCGGCCCGAGCTCATCTGCGTGGCGCTCACCGGGGAGGCCGCGCTTGCCGAGGCGCTGTCGCGAGCGGAAGTGGTCGCCGTGGGCCCCGGACTCGGACGTGATCCCTGGGCGCGCAGCGCGCTGCGACAGGTGCTCGGGTCGGACAAGCCGCTGGTGGTCGATGCGGACGCCCTCAACCTGCTGGCCGAAAGCGCCAGCGCGCCGCGAGACGACTGGATCCTCACGCCGCACCCCGGGGAGGCGGGCCGGCTCCTCGGTGTGAGCACGCAGGACATCCAGCGCGAGCGTCTCGCATCTCTCGGTCGGCTCGTCGATCGTTATCGCGGCACCATTGTGCTCAAGGGTGCCGGCACGCTCGTCGGTGCTCCCGGTCGTACGCCGGGGCTGTGCGAGCGCGGCAATCCCGGCATGGCGAGCGCCGGCATGGGTGATGTGCTCACCGGGGCCATTGCCGGGATCCTTGCGCAGTGCCGCGACCCCTGGGCGGCAGCGCGGGTCGGCGTGCTGGTGCACGCCATGGCGGGCGATGCCGCAGCGCGCGCCGGCGAGCGCGGACTGCTGGCGGGGGACGTGGCGCGCGAGCTGCACCACTTCGTGAACCTCTGAGCGATGGCCTCATGCGCCGACTGGCGCGCAGCGACCCCTGAATGCGTACTCACACTAACCACGCGCAGGACACCGAGGACTTCGGCTGGCAACTCGCCTGCGCACGCCCGGAGGCGGATACGGCGCTTGCAGTCGTCTATCTCACCGGTGAGCTGGGCGCGGGCAAGACCACCTTCGCGCGCGGCTTCCTGCGCGCCCTGGGTGTCGCGGACGCAATCCCGAGCCCCACTTACACGCTGCTCGAGATCTATTCGGCAGGGGCGGTGACGGGTGTGCACCTCGATCTCTACCGCGTGGCCGTGCCACGTGAGCTCGAATCCCTCGGCCTGCGCGAGTGGGCGCGGCCCGGGTGTGTCTGGCTCATCGAGTGGCCCGAGCGCGGCACGGGATGGCTGCCGCCCCCGGACCTCACGGCGGCGTTCTCCGCCGGCACCCACGGGCACGAGATCGAGGTCTCGGCGGGGTCCGCGCCGGGGGCTGCCTGGCTCGAAGCACTCACGGGCGAGCCGCCGGCGAGTTGAAAGTCGCACCCGAACCCCGTAGATTACATAACAATTTAGACCGCGAACCTCATGATTGGAAAGGTATTTCGCGAAGCGACCGCCGGGTGCCTGCTCACCCTGGGCCTGACGTCCGCAGCGTTCGCGGGCGAATTGCGCTCCCTGGCGCTCACGGCGACAGACGATTCCGCCCAGCTCACGCTCGATCTCACCGACATCACGGCTGCGAGGCTCTTCACGCTCGGCGGCCCGGATCGCGCCGTCATCGACCTTCCCCACACGCACCTCGCGAGCGGTGTGCGTGCCCCTGAAGCTGCGGGCATCGTCACCGCCGTGCGCATCGGGGAGCGTCCCGGGGGGACGCTGCGGCTGGTGGTGCAGACGAGAGCGGCGTTGCCGGCGCGCAGCCGCTGGGGCGGGGGTGAGTCAGGACGTCTGCTGGTCGTGAGCCTCGGCGAGGGCGCGACTGCGCCGCCGCTCGCCGACCTGCAACCCCAAGCGCTGCGGCTCGCACACGCCCCCGGAGACGGCGACCGTGACGTGATCATCGCGGTCGACGCCGGGCACGGCGGGGACGACCCCGGCGCTACCGGTCACGGCGGCACGCGTGAGAAGGATGTGACGCTCGCGATTGCTCGGGCGCTGGCCGCCCGCATCGACGCCGAGCCCGGCATGCACGCCGTGCTGACACGCAACCGGGATGAGTTCGTGCCGCTCGAGGAGCGCATCCGGCGCGCGCGCGTCGCGCACGCCGACATGTTCATCTCGGTGCACGCGGATTCGATCGCCGACCGCAGTATCTCGGGAGCCTCGGTCTATATCCTTTCGACGCACGGCGCCTCGAGCGAAGCCGCACGCGTGCTCGCGGACGAGCAGAACGCCGCGGATCTCATGGGCGGCGTGCATCTCGCCGAGGAGGGAGCGCTCGCTCCCGTGCTGCTGGATGCCGCGCAGCAGGAGACCATCGGGGTGAGTGCCGCGGCCGCCGAGCGCGTCGTGAGTGCGCTCGAGAGCGTCGGCGAGGTGCGCAAGGCGCAGGTTCAGCACGCCGGCTTCGTGGTGCTGAAATCGCCTGCGATTCCCTCCATGCTCATCGAGACTGCCTACATCTCCAACCCGACGGAGGAGCGGCGGCTGCGCAACCCGAGTCAGCAGCAGCGGCTGGCGGAGGCGATCTGCGGGGGGGTACGCGCCTTCTTTCTGGAGAATCCGCCGGACGGAACCCGCTTCAAGCAGGAGCACCGCCTGGCGAGCGCCACGAGCGCGACTGCCGCCGCCGCACCCGTCGCCGCCTCGGCCACCACGCGCTGAGAGGCCCAGGTCCGGTCGCGGCCCCGGCCGATTCCCCGCGACCGGATCGCCTGTACACTGCGCAGCCGGGGCGCCGCCCGGCGCGTGCACCCGTTGCGATCCAGACCATGCCGATCCGCGTTCTTTCCGGTGAACTCGTCGATCAGATTGCCGCCGGCGAGGTGATCGAGCGGCCCGCCTCCATCGTCAAGGAGCTCATCGAGAACAGCCTGGACGCCGGCGCGCAGCGCATCGACATCGACGTCGAGCGCGGCGGCGTCGGCCTGGTACGCGTGCGCGACGATGGCTGCGGTATCGCGGCCGCGGAGCTGTCGCTGGCGACCGCGCGGCACGCGACCAGCAAGATTGCCTCGCTCGCGGACCTCGAGGCCGTCGCGACGCTCGGCTTCCGCGGCGAGGCGCTGCCTTCGATCGGCTCAGTGGCGCGACTGCGCATCGTCTCGCGCACCGCGGACGCGGAGCAGGGCGCGGAGATCGCGGTCGAGGGCGGGGCGGTCACCTCGGGGCGACCGGCCGCGCACCCACCCGGGACGACCGTCGAGGTCCGTGAGCTCTTCTTCAATGTGCCGGCACGCCGCAAGTTCGTGCGCAGCGATGCGACCGAGCTCATGCATATCGCGCGGCTGGTCGAGCGGCTTGCCCTGTCGCGGTTCGATGTGAGCTTCCGGCTGCGTCACGGGGCGCGCGTGCTGCTCGAAGCGCCGGCGGTGGCGGAGCCGGGCGAGGAGCTGATGCGGCTCGCCGCGGTGCTTGGCCGGGAGTTCCCCGCCGGCACGCTTGCGCTCCGGGCGGCCGCCGGCCCGCTCCTGCTGTCGGGCTGGGTGGGGCTGCCGACGCGCTCGCGGGCACAGCCGGACCAGCAGTTCTGGTTCGTCAACGGCCGCAGCGTGCGCGACCGGCTGCTCATGAACGCCGTGCGGCTCGCCTACCGCGACGTTCTCTACCACGGGCGGCACGCCGCTTACGTCCTGTACCTGACGCTCGATCCGAAGCTGGTCGATGTGAATGCGCACCCGGCAAAGCTCGAGGTGCGCTTTCGCGACAGCCGCCAGATCCATGACTTCGTCTTCCGCGCCGTGGAGCGGGCGCTCGCCGCCACGAAGCCCAATCTGGCGGCCGCCGCCGCGGCCGCTGCCGGCACCGCTCCGCCTGGCCCCGCCGCGCAGAGCCACCCAGCACCGGAGCCGACGGCGCCGGGGCTGCTTCTTTACATGCCGACACGCGACCCCTGGGCGCTCGCGGCCACGGTGAGCGAATCGGCCGCAGTCACGCAATCGCCCTTCGG
This sequence comes from Gammaproteobacteria bacterium, assembly GCA_030040525.1. Lineage (GTDB taxonomy): Bacteria > Pseudomonadota > Gammaproteobacteria > Steroidobacterales > Steroidobacteraceae > 13-2-20CM-66-19. The sequence goes on from JASHTN010000416.1 coordinate 11,147, forward strand.
GCGAGGCGCGCCCCCGACGGATGCGGCGCGGCCCGCCGCCGGCGACGAGCAGCAGCCGCTCGGCACCGCGCTCGCGCAGCTGCACGGGGTGTACATCCTCGCGCAGAACCGCGACGGGCTCGTGCTGGTCGACATGCATGCCGCGCACGAGCGGGTGCTGTACGAGAGGCTCAAGGCGCAGGCGGCAGCCAGCGCCCCGGTATCCCAGCATCTTCTCGAGCCGCTGGTCATCGAGCTCAAGGCCCATGAGCTCGCTGCGCTCCTGGCGCAACGCCAGGAGTGGGAGGCCGCGGGCTTCGAGCTCGACGCGCTCGGACCCGAGCGCCTCGCCGTCCGCCGGGTACCGGCCGCGCTCGATGCCAGTGATGTCGGCGAGGTGGTCGGCGCCCTGGTGCGCGATCTGACCCTCGACGCCGACACTCACCACCTCGAGAAGTCCGCCGACCGCTTCCTCGGGACGCTGGCGTGTCGCACTGCGATCCACGCGCACCGCCGCCTCACACTTGCGGAGATGAATGCGCTGCTGCGGCAGATGGAGGCGACCGAGCGCGCCAACCAGTGCAACCACGGGCGGCCCACCTGGACACGCCTGTCGTTGCAGCAGCTCGACCAGCTGTTTCTCAGAGGGCGCTGAGGTGGCCGATGCTTCCCGCCCGGGCGCCTCGCCAAGCGCGCCCGCCGCCGCTGACGCCCTGCCGGTGTTCCTGCTGACCGGACCCACTGCGGCGGGCAAGACCGACTGGGCGGTGCGAGTGGCGCAGGCCGCGCCGGTGGAGCTCGTCAGCGTGGATTCGGCGCTCGTCTACCGCGGGCTGGACATCGGCACCGCCAAGCCCTCCCGCACGGTGCGCGCGCGCATTCCGCATCACCTGATCGACATCTGCGACGCGGCCGAGAGCTATTCCGCGGGTCGCTTCGTCGGCGACGCGCTGCGCGCCATCGGCGAGATTCACGCGCGGCGCCGGGTGCCGCTCCTGGTCGGGGGGACGATGCTGTACGTGCGCGCGCTGCTGCATGGGCTCGCGCCTCTGCCGGCGGCTGCTCCGCAACTGCGGTGCGAGCTCGACGCACGGGCCGCCGCATGTGGCTGGCCCGCGCTGCACGCCGAACTTGCGCGGCTCGACCCGGAGGCCGCCGCGCGCATCGCGCCCCACGACCGGCAGCGGATCCAGCGGGCGCTCGAAGTCTGCTACACCACCGGTCAGCCGATCTCACGGTTGCAGCGCGCGACCGTGAGCCCGCTGTCCGGCTGGCGGGTGCGGCACTTCATGCTCGCGCCGCACGGCCGGGCGACGCTGCACGCGCGCATCGCCCAGCGCTTCGACGCGATGATGGCCGAGGGGTTTCTCGACGAAGTGACAGCCCTGCGCGACCGCGGCGATCTGACCGCCCGGCATGCCTCGATGCGCGCGGTAGGCTACCGGCAGCTCTGGGCGCACCTCGAGGGTCGGCTCAGCCTCGAGGAGGCCGGCCGCCGGGCGGTTGCCGCGACGCGGCAGCTGGCCAAACGGCAGCTCACCTGGATGCGCGCCGAACGGCAGGGCGAGTGGCTGGATCCGCAGGCTGGCCCGGCGTCGTTGAATCGAGACATATTGCAGGCGCGGGCCCTGCTTGGGTTCTGAGGGACATAAAGCATGTTAAGATTGAGGTGTCGTTTGCTGCTCCCTCGAACGGGTGGTGTATTCGCTTGCCGGATCGCGGAACAAGGAAGTTCGGGCGCGGTCTCCGTGCTGTGCCGATAACCAACGCTGCAAGAACAAGGAGAACCCTATGGCCAAAGGCCAATCTCTTCAGGACCCCTTCCTGAATGCGTTGCGCAAGGAGCGGGTGCCTGTGTCCATCTATCTGGTGAACGGCATCAAGCTGCAGGGTCAGATCGATTCCTTCGACCAGTTCGTCGTCCTGTTGAAGAACAGCGTCAGCCAGATGGTTTACAAGCACGCGATTTCGACGGTCGTGCCGGCGCGCAATGTGCGTCTCGCCACCGACGAAGGTGGCGGCGCCGCGGAGACGCCCGGCGAGTAATGTTCCTTGTGACAGGAAGCCTGAGTGTTCGAACGCCCACGTTCTGGTGAGCGTGCCGTATTGGTGCGCCTCGGGCTGGGCGCGCCGGTGGATCCGGAGGACCTGCAGGAATTCACGCAGCTCGCGCTTTCGGCCGGTGCTCAGCCGGTGGCTACCGTGCTGGGCCGGCGCGAGCGCCCCGACCCGCGTTATTTCATCGGCAGCGGCAAGGCCGCGGAGCTGCGCAGCGCAGCGCTCGAGCACAACGCCGATGTCGTGCTCGTCGATCACGCGCTGACGCCCAGCCAGGAGCGCAACCTCGAGAAGCTGATCGAGCGGCGGGTGCTCGATCGCAACGGACTGATCCTCGACATCTTCGCGCAGCGCGCCCGCAGCTTCGAGGGCAAGCTCGAGGTGGAGCTCGCGCAGCTGCGGCACATTGCCACCCGCCTGGTGCGCGGCTGGACCCACCTCGAGCGCCAGAAGGGCGGCATCGGTCTGCGCGGTCCCGGCGAGACGCAGCTCGAGACCGACCGCCGCATCATCGCCCAGCGGGTGCGGGTGCTGACCCGGCGCCTGGCGAAGCTCAAGCAGCAGCGCGAGACGGGACGGCAGATGCGCGCGGAGATTCCCGTGCCGTCTCTGGCGCTGGTCGGCTACACCAACGCCGGCAAGTCGACGCTGTTCCGGGCGCTCACCGGCGCCGACGCTTACGTGGCCGATCAGCTGTTCGCGACGCTCGATCCAACAGTGCGGCGCATCACGCTGCCGGGCGGCACGGCGGTGGTCGCGGCGGACACGGTCGGCTTCATTCGCGAGCTGCCGCACGAGCTGGTCGCGGCGTTCCAGTCGACGCTCACGGAAGCGCGCGCTGCGACGCTGCTGCTGCACGTCGTGGACGCGAGCCACCCACGGCGCGAGGCCCAGCTCGCGCAGGTCAACGCCGTGCTCGAGGAGATCGGCGCGCGCGGCATTCCACAGCTCATCGTTTACAACAAGATCGACCGGCTGGGGACCGCCGCGCGCATCGATCGCGACGCCGAGGGACGCGCCACGGCGGTGTGGATCTCCGCGGCGCATGCGACCGGACTCGGACTGCTCACCCGCGCGGTCGCCGAGCGGCTGGCGCGGTTTGCGCGGCGCGCGCGCCTCAG